>NZ_JBFAIU010000158.1:0-17100 GCF_040654855.1 Asanoa sp. NPDC050611 | reverse complement strand
GTCGGTATCACCCCGATACGGAGGTCACGACCAATGAAGCGCACAGCAGTGATCAACACGGTCGTCGAACTGCTCGGGCTCGCGGTGGACGAGCCGCTGCGCGGTTTCACCGATGCCGTCGCCGGCCTGCTGGCCGCGGCTCAGCATGCGGGCACGGTGCGGCCGGACGTCGGCGTCGCCGAGACCATGGCGCTGCTGACCAGCACGACCCAGGGCGCCCTGCGCGGCGGCTGGTCCCCGGAGCTGCAGCGCCGCACCCTCGACGTCCTCTTCGCGGGCCTGCGGCCGGCGGGCTAGGCCGCCCAGTCCGGGCCGAGCGCCGGGGCCAGGTCGGCCCTCGCGAGCAACCGGCGGCGGGACGCCTCGATCAGGTCCCGGGCCCGCTCCGCGACGGGGCCGACCAGGCGCCCGCCGCGCTTGACCACCACGCCGTCGGCCAGGACCGTGTCCACATCGGACGAGCCGGCGTTCAGCACGATCGTGGTCGCCGGGTCGTTCAGTGGGGTCAGGTGCGCACCCGACGTGTCCACCAGGACGATGTCGGCCCGCTTGCCGGGGCGCAGCGTGCCGATCCGGTCCCCCATCCCCCACGCCGCGGCGCCGCCGGTCGTGGCGAAGCGGAGCACGTCGCGCTGGTCGAGGTCCACAGTGGCCGGCGGCTCGTCTCGGGCCAGCGCCGCGGCGTTGGCCCGGGCGCGCTCGGCGGCCAGCGCGACCCGCATCTCGCTGAACAGGTCCGCGCCGCCGCCGGCGATCGTGTCCGTGCCGAACGAGGGCACGAGGCCGTGCTCCAGGGCCCGGCCCACGAGCGGGAACGTGCCCATCCCCATCGTCATGTCGATCGTCGGGCACGGCGTGACCGCACCGCCGGTCGCCGCGATCCGGCGCAGGTCGTCGTCGCTGAACTGGGCGCCGTGCGCGTGGTGCACGTCCGGGCCGAGCAGGCCCAGCTCCTCCAGCGTGTCGATCGTGCGGTACCTCAACAGGTAGCCGGGGATGCCCGAGTGCAGGCTGATCGGCACGCCCAGCTCGCGCGCGAGCCGGAAGTCGTATGCCGTCGTCGACGGCGAGGCGAACTCCGGGCCCCGCAGGGCCAGGCCCATCGTGACCCGCGCGCCGTCGTCGGCCAGTTCGGCGCGCATCCGGCGTACGTCGTCGGGGTGGCGCTCCGTGCTCTCGACGAACCACTTCACGACGCCCTGGCCGACCGGCGGTCCGTAGAGGAACAACGCCCGGATGCCCGAGTCCCGCAGCGCCCGCACGTTCTCGTCGGCGTGCGCCGGTGTCGTGACGATGTGGGACCAGTCGGCGACCGTGGTGATGCCGGCGTTGAGGGCCTTCAGCGCGCCCCAGAGCACGCCGGCGTAGACGTCCTCGGGCTCGTACTTGTCGACCAGCGCGCCGAGGACGACGCCGAAGTAGCCGCCGAGGGACTGGCCGCCCGCCGCGCCGCCGATCGCGCCCTGCCAGACGTGCCGGTGCGAGTCGACGAGGCCGGGCAGCGCGACCTTGCCGGCCGCGTCGATCACGGCAGCGTCCGCGGGAAACGTCAGGTCGGTGCCGATCGCGGTGATGGCACCGTCGTCGACGCGGATGTCCGCACGCGGCAGGTCGCCGAGCTCGTCGTCCAGGCTGACGACGTACGCGTTGCGGATGATGGTCGTGGTCACGGGTCTCTCCATGGTCAGGCGACCGGCTCCGGGCGGAGCCGGAGGATGGCGACGGCGGTCAGGGCGGCGAGGCCGGCCAGCGCGAAGCCGGTCAGCGCGGTGGGCGTGCCGGCGAGCTGGCTGGCGGCGCCGAGGCCGATCACCGGCAGCGCCAGCCCGGAGTAGCCGGTGACGAAGAAGGTCGCCAGCGTCCCGGCCCGGCGGTCGGGCGGGCTGAGCTGCACGACGGTGGTCAGGCAGGCCCGCAGCAGCAGGCCCGCGGCGGCACCGGTGACCGCCCCGCCGACGACGAACGCGGCGAGCGAGCCGGCCCAGACCGCGAGCACCAGGAACCCGAGACCGACCGGCATCGACGCGGCGGCGACGGCCACCCCGGGCCGGGGCGGCAGCCGGCGCAGCCCGACCTGGGCGACGGCACCGGCGCCGAGGCCGACAAAGGCGACCAGCCCGGCCAGGGCGTGCGAACGGTGGCCGAGGGTGCCCGACAGGAAGGTCGGGCTCAGCGCGCTGAACAGGCCGAACATCGCGAACGCGACGAGCCCGCCGAGGCAGGACGCGAGGAAGAGGTCGCGCCGCTGCCCCACCAGCGCCAGTGGCCGGTTCGCGGGCCGGTCGGCGGGTGCCGCGGTCTCCGGCACGGCGGCCAGCAGCACGGCGGCCGCCGCGAGGACGATCCCGATCACGACGTACGGCAGGTGCAGCGGTGCGGGTGCCCACTCGGCGAGCACCCCGGACAGCAGCGGACCGGCCGCGATGCCGCCGAGGTTGGCGGCGGTGGCGACGACCTCGGCCTGGCGCGGGTCGCCGTCCGGCGCGGCCCGGCGCCGCAGCTCGATCAGGTAGGCGGTGGCCGGGCCCGAGAGCAGGCCGACGGACAGCCCGGAGAGCACCCGCGCGATGAGCAGGCCCGGCACGTCGGGCCAGGCCAGGAAGACGGCGCAGGCGAGCAGCTGCAGGGCCAGCGCGGCGCCGAGCACGGGCCGGCGCCCGAGGCGGTCGGCGTGGGCGCCCGCGACGAGCAGGCCACCGACCACGCCGAGGACGTACACAGCGAAGACAACGCTGATCATGGTCGTGCCGAAATGGTCACGGTGCTGGTAGAGGACGTAGAGCGGGGTCGGCACGGATCCGCCCGTGGTGGTGGCGGCGTAGGCGAGGGCGACCAGGGCGAAGCCGGCGCGGTGGGTGGTGCGGGGCATGGACCGAGTTTGGCCACGCCGATCATCAGGATCCAACATCAAGTTTGGATGTGGTTATCGGATCTTGTGATAATCGTGCCGTGGACATCCGCAAGCTCGAGGTCTTCACCACCGTGGCCGAGGAGCGCAGCTTCACCCGCGCCGCCGAGAAGCTGCACACGGCGCAGTCCGGCGTCTCGACCGCGATCCGGGCCCTGGAGCGCGACCTGGGCACGTCCCTGCTCGACCGCACCACGCAGCGGGTCGAGCTGACCGAGGCGGGCCTGGCCCTGCTGCCCGAGGCGGTGCGCATCCTGGCGGCGGTCGAGGCGGCCCGGGAGACGGTGACCCAGGTCGGCCAGGGCCTGCGCGGCCGGCTGCGGCTGGGCATCCTCTACGGCCTGACCCCGGGCCGGATCCGCGAGGCACTGGTCACGTTCCGCGCCGAGCTGCCCGGTGTCGAGCTGTGGCTGAGCGCGCCCGGCCCGCGCGGCACGGTCGACCACCTCGAGCGCCTGCGGGAGGGCGCGCTGGAGCTGGCCGTCGTGCTCACCCTCGGCCCGGTGCCCGGCATCGAGCAGCAGGTGCTGGCCACCGAGGAGGTGGTGCTGGCCTGCCGGCCGGACCACCCGCTGGCGGGCCCGGACGTCGACCTCGCCGAGCTGGCCGACGAGACGTTCATCGAGTTCCCGCCCGGCTGGGGTGTGCGCAGCGCGGTCGACCAGGCGTTCGGGGCCGCGGGCCTGACCCGGCGGATCACCGTGCAGATGAACGACATGTCGACGATCGTCGACCTGGTCCGGCTCGGGCTCGGGATCGCGTTCATCCCGCGCTCGGTCGCGGAGCAGACCGCCGACCTGCGCTTCCTGGCCGTACGGGGGCGGCCGCCGGGCTACCGCGTCGCGATCGCGACCGCGACCGGCCGCCCGCTCGGGCCGATCGCCCAGCGGTTCCTCAGGATTGCCAGGGCCGCAGCTTCTCCGGGTTCCGGACCGCCCACAGGTGGGTGATGCGGTCGCCGGCGACCTCGAACGCGATCACCGCGCCGAGCACCCCCTGCTGCTGGACGACCAGGCCGGGCTGGCCGTTGACGGTCCGCTCGACGAGCTCCAGATCCGGCGCCCGGAGGGCCAGGTCGACGAAGTAGCGCGCGATCTCCTCGGCGCCCACGATCGGGTGCGGCGCGGCGCTGACCAGGCCGCCGCCGTCGGCGACCGCGGTGGTCTCGGGGTCGAGGAGCCCGACCAGGGCCCTGATGTCGCGGGCCTCCCAGGCCTGCTTGAAGTCCCGCACGACGGCGGCGCGCCGGGCCGTGTCCGGCGACGTCGGTGGCTGGGCGTCGCGGACCCGCTTGCGGGCCGAGGAGGCGAGCTGGCGGCAGGCCGCGGGCGACCGGCCGACGACGGTGGCGACCTCGTCGAACGGGTAGCGGAACACGTCGTGCAGCACGAACGCGACCCGCTCGGCCGGCGTCATCGAGTCGAGCACGACCAGGAACGCCATGCTCACGGACTCGTCCAGCGTGATCCGGTCGGCCGGGTCGACGATGCCGGTGTCCTCGGGCAGGGGCTCCGGGATCCACTCGCCGACGTACCGCTCGCGCCGCGCCCGGGCCGACTTGAGCTGGTCGAGGCAGATGCGGCTCGCCACCGTGGTCAGCCAGGCCGCGGGTGTCTCGATGGCCTCCTGTTGCGGTCGGGACAGGGCGTACCAGCGCGCATAGGTTTCCTGCACCACGTCCTCGGCGTCGGCCAGGGAGCCGAGCATCCGGTACGCGAGGTTGATCAGCTGCCGCCGCTCGCTCATGATCTCGCTAAGGTCCGCCATCATTTCTCCCCTCGTCCCCCGTACGACGAGACAGCACGCGGAACTGTGAGCCTGACATTCCCCGGGCCGGCGTCGTCGTACCGGGTATGACTGATTTCCAGGCAATCGCCGACCGGGTGGAGATCGAGGCGCTGCGGTCGGAGTACACGGACGCGGGCCTCATGCGCGACTACGACCGCTTCGCGGCCCTGTTCACCGAGGACGCGGTGATGCGGATCCCGGACGCGGGCGTGGAGCTGGTGGGCCGCGACGCGATCCG
This sequence comes from Asanoa sp. NPDC050611, assembly GCF_040654855.1. Lineage (NCBI taxonomy): Bacteria > Bacillati > Actinomycetota > Actinomycetes > Micromonosporales > Micromonosporaceae > Asanoa > Asanoa sp. NPDC050611. Next base: position 12,166 of record NZ_JBFAIU010000158.1, on the reverse strand, counting down.
GGCGGGCATCGAGCGGCTGCAGGGCTTCTGGGAGTTCTTCATCCAGAACACGCACCAGGGCGCCCTGACCGTCACGGGCGACGAGGCGACGGGCCGGTCGCACATGCACGAACTGGGCCGCCTGCGCGACGGGACGTCGCACGTCAACTACGCGATCTACCATGACCGCTACCGGCGTACGCCCGACGGATGGCGCTTCACGGAACGCTCGTACGAGGTCCGCTACCACGACGCGACCCCGCTGCCAGGCACGCCGGGCCAGGCCTACCTGGTGCTGGACTGATCCCGGAAGCGTCAGCAAGGAGCCCACGCCGATGCCGTCTGCCGCAGGCCAGCTGGTCACCGAGGTTCTGCGGTACGACGGCGGACGGCAGGTCACCGCCTACGTACCGGCGGCCCCGCCCGAGGCGATCGTCTTCGCCGGTGACGGCCAGCTGATCACGTCGTGGGGAGTGACTCTGGAAGCCGCCGATCTGCCACCCACGATGATCGTCGGCGCGCACCGGCTGGAGGACGAGACGCTGCGGCTGCACGAGTACTCACCGGCCCCAGGGTTCGACCCGCGACGGTTCGCGGCGCACGAGAAGTTCTTCGTCGAGGACGTACGCGAGTGGGCGGCAACCCGCCTGGGCACAAGGCTGCCCGCCGACCGAACCGCGGCGTTCGGTGTCTCCGCCGGTGCGGAGCTCGCGCTGGCGATGGGACTCCGTCATCCCGACAGCTACGGCGCGGTCCTGTGCGCCTCGCCCGGTGCCGGCTACCAGCCACCCGCGGTGCTGCCGGGCAGTCTCCCGCGCACGTACCTCGTCGCCGGGACCGCGGAACCGTTCTTCCGTGACAACGCGACCCGGTGGGCGAACGCGCTGCGCGACGCGGGTGGTGAGGTCGTACAGACCGAACGGGTCGGCACGCACGGCGACGCGTTCTGGAGACAGGAGTTTCCGCTCATGGTGGCCTGGGCGTTCCAACCCTGACCCGCCGCTACTTCGCGTTGAAGTAGTTGGCTTCCGGGTGGTGGACGATGAGCGCGTCCGTGGCCTGCTCCGGGGTCAGTTGGAACTCCTCCGACAGCGTCACGCCGATCCGGGACGCGTCCAGCAGGTTCACCACCTTCGCCCGGTCCTCCAGGTCCGGGCACGCCGGGTACCCGAAGGCGTAGCGGCAACCCCGGTAGTCCGTGCGGAGCAGGCCCGCCAGCGTGGGCGGGTCCTCGGCCGCCACCGTCTCGCCGGACGGCAGCGTCAGCTCCGCGCGGACCCGCTGGTGCCAGTACTCGGCCAGCGCCTCCGTGAGCTGCACCGACAGGCCGTGCACCTCCAGGTAGTCCCGGTACTCGTTGCGGGCGAACAGCTTCGCCGTGTATTCGCTGATCGGCTGGCCCACCGTGACCAGTTGCAGGGCCAGCACGTCCTGGTCCGGCGAGAAGAAGTCCGCGAGGCACAGGCGGCGTTCCTGGCGCTGGCGCGGGAAGGAGAAGCGGGTCAGCTCCGTCGACCCGTCGGGCGACAGCACGTGCAGGTCGTTGCCCGCCGAACGGGCCGGGAAGTAGCCGTAGACCACCGACGCCTCCAGGACGTGGTCGGCGGCCAGGCGGTCCAGCCAGTAACGCAGGCGCGGGCGGCCCTCGATCTCGACCAGCTCCTCATAGGAGGGTCCCGAGCCGCGGGCGCCGCGCAGGCCCCACTGGCCCAGGAACAGCGCCCGCTCGTCCAGCAGGGCCGAGTAGGAAGCCAACGGCACGCCCTTGACCACCCGCGTGCCGAAGAACGGCGGCGTCGGGACGTCAACGTCCGCGGCCACGTCCGAGCGCACCGAGTCGTCCTCCAACGGCGGCAGGTTCTCCGTCACCTGCGCCCGTTGGCGCTCGCGGCGGGCCCGGCGCGCCGCGAGCGCCGCCTCCCGCTCCGGGTCGACCACCGGGGCGCCGCCGCGGCGGGCCGTCATCACCCGGTCCATCAACGACAGTCCCTCGAAGGCGTCCCGCGCGTAGTGCACTTCGCCGCCGGTGTAGAGCGACCGGAGGTCGTCCTCCACATAGGACCGCGTCAGCGCCGCACCACCCAGCAGCACCGGCCAACGGTCGGCCACCCCGCGGGAGAGCATCTCCTGCAGGTTCTCCTTCATCACCACCGTGCTCTTCACGAGCAGGCCCGACATGCCGATCGCGTCGGCGTCGTGTGACTCGGCGGCGTCCAGGATCGACGCGATCGGCTGCTTGATGCCGATGTTCACGACCTCGTACCCGTTGTTGGACAGGATGATGTCGACCAGGTTCTTGCCGATGTCGTGCACGTCGCCCTTGACCGTCGCCAGCACGATCCGACCCTTGCCCTGGTCGTCGTCCGCCTTCTCGATGTGCGGCTCCAGGTACGCGACCGCGCTCTTCATCACCTCGGCCGACTGCAGCACGAACGGCAGCTGCATCTGGCCCGAGCCGAACAGCTCACCGACCACCTTCATGCCGTCGAGCAGGGTGTCGTTGATGATGTCCAGCGCGGACCGATCGGCCAACGCGGCCGCGAGATCGTCTTCGAGCCCGTTGCGCTCCCCGTCGATGATCCGCCGCTTCAGCCGCTCGTCCAGCGGCAGCGCCGCCAGCTCCGCGGCCCGCGAGGCCCGCGCCGACGCGACGTCCACGCCCTCGAACACCGAGATGAACTCCTGCACGGGGTCGTAGCCGGGCGCGCGCCGGTCGTACACGAGGTCCAGGGCGACCGACCGCTGCCGTTCCGGGATCTTCGACATCGGCAGGATCTTGCTCGCGTGCACGATCGCGCTGGTCAGGCCCGCGTCGACGCACTCGCTCAGGAACACCGAGTTGAGCACCTGCCGCGCCGCCGGGTTCAGGCCGAACGAGATGTTGGAGACGCCGAGCGTGAAGTTGACACCGGGATACAGCGCGGCGATCTCGCGGATCGCGTTGATCGTCTCGATGCCGTCCCGCCGCGTCTCCTCCTGCCCGGTGGCGATCGGGAAGGTCAGCGCGTCGATCAGGATGTCGGACCGGCGCATCCCCCACCGGCCGGTGAGGTCGTCGATCAGCCGCCGCGCGACGCGTACCTTCCACTCGGTGGTCCGGGCCTGGCCCTCCTCGTCGATCAGCAGCGCGACCACGGCCGCCCCGTGCTCCCGCACGACCGGCATCACCCGCGCGTAGCGCGACGACGGCCCGTCACCGTCCTCGAAGTTGACCGAGTTGACCACGCAACGGCCGCCGAGCATCTCCAGCCCGGCCTCGACCACGGCGGGCTCGGTCGAGTCCAGCATGATCGGCAGCGTGGACGCGGTGGCGAACCGGCCGGCGAGCTCCTTCATGTCGACGGCGCCGTCCCGGCCGACGTAGTCGACGCACAGGTCCAGCAGGTGCGAGCCGTCCCGGGCCTGCGAGCGGGCCATCTCCACGCACGCCTGCCAGTCGCCGGCCAGCATCGCCTCGCGGAACGCCTTCGAGCCGTTGGCGTTGGTCCGTTCCCCCACCATCAGCACGCCGGCGTCCTGCACGAACGGCACGTGGTGATAGATCGAGGACACTCCGGGCTCCTCGGACGCCTCGCGGGGGACGCGCGGCGCACCGACGCCGAGGGCCTCGACGACCGCGGCGATGTGCGCGGGCGTGGTGCCGCAACAGCCGCCGACCAGGGCCGCGCCGTACTCCGTGACGAAGTCGCCGAGGGCGGAGGCGAGCTCGGCCGGGGTCAACGGGTAGTGCGCCCCGTCCGCGGTCAGCTGCGGCAACCCGGCATTCGGCATCACCGACAGGGGTACGCGCGAGTGCTGCGCCAGATAGCGCAGGTGCTCGGTCATCTCCGCCGGCCCGGTGGCGCAGTTGAGCCCGATCAGGTCGACGCCGAGCGGCTCGACCGCGGTCAGCGCCGCCCCGATCTCGCTGCCGAGCAGCATCGTCCCGGTGGTCTCGACCGTCACGTGTGCGATCACGGGCACCACGCGCGCCGCGTCCGTCATCGCCCGGCGCGCGCCGTTGACCGCCGACTTGAGCTGCAGCAGGTCCTGGCAGGTCTCGATGATCAACGCGTCGGAGCCGCCGAGCAGCAGGCCAAGGGCGTTCTCCTGGTACGCGTCGCGCAGCGTCCGGTAGTCCGTGTGCCCCAGCGTCGGCAGCTTGGTGCCCGGCCCCATCGACCCGAGCACGAACCGGGGCCGCGTCGCGGTGGCGAACCGGTCCGCCGAGGCGCGGGCGATCCGGGCGCCGGCCTCGGCCAGCTCGCGGATCCGCGACTCGATCCCGTACTCCCCGAGGTTGCCGAGGTTGGCTCCGAAGGTGTTGGTCTCCACGCAGTCGGCGCCGGCCTCGAGGTAGGCGTCGTGCACCCCGCCGACCACCTCGGGACGGGTCACGTTGAGGACCTCGTTGCAGCCCTCGTGGCCCTCGAAGTCGTCCAGCGTCAGGTCGGCGGCCTGGAGCATGGTGCCCATGGCGCCGTCGGCGATCAGGATCCGGCCGGCGAGCGCGTCAAGGAACGAGTTCGACACCCTCTCAGGCTACGGCGTAGTCCGTTTCGCGTAGAGAGCGATGATCTAACCCGGTAGGTGGCTGTGACCGACGTCGCCCAGGGCCACCCGGGCGCGCCGCGCCGTCGAGCCCTGACTAGCGGGGGCACGTAGGCTGGCTGGGTGAACGTGTGGACGACGAAGGCGACCGGTGCGACACGGTGGACGGAGGCGGTGGCGTGACCGAGTTCGACGGCCTGCCCGAGCTGCGCTCCCCGGTCGCGATCGCGGCGTTCGAGGGGTGGAACGACGCGGCCGACGCGTCGACCGCCGCGGTCGAACACCTCGAGCAGGTGTGGGGCGCCCAGGAGATCGCGGCACTCGACCCCGAGGACTTCTACGACTTCCAGGTGAGCCGGCCGACCATCACGATGGCCGACGGCGAGACCCGGCGCATCGAGTGGCCGACCACCCGGTTCATGCGGGCGACCATCGAGGGCACCGAGCGCGACGTCGTGCTGATCCGGGGCATCGAGCCGAGCATGCGCTGGCGCACGTTCTGCGAGCAGGTGCTGGAGCTCTGCCACAGCCTGGAGATCAACCGCGTGGTGCTGCTGGGCGCGCTGCTGGCGGACGTCCCCTACACCCGCCCGTTGCCGATCAGCGGCAGTGCGTCCGACAAGGACGCGGCGGACCGCTACCAGCTGACCCCGACGCGGTACGACGGCCCGACCGGCATCGTCGGCGTGCTCCACGACGCCTGCCAGCGCGCCGAGGTCGACGCGCTGTCGTTCTGGGTGCACGTGCCGCACTACGCCAACAACCCGCCGTGCCCGAAGGCCACCCTGGCCCTGCTGCACCGGGTCGAAGAGGTGCTCGACCTGCCGGTGCCGATGGCCGACCTGGCCGAGGAGTCGGCGGAGTGGGAGCAGCGGGTGCGCGCGGCCGCCGAGCAGGACGCGGAGCTGGGCGAGTACGTGCGCGAGCTGGAGGAGCGGGCGGGCGACGCCGGCATCCAGCCGCTGTCGGGTGACGAGATCGCCCAGGAGTTCGAGAAGTACCTGCGTCGCCGTGGTGGCTCGGCCGGGCCGACCGCCGGTTCCTGGTAGGGCGCGTGTCGTCGGGCACGACGTCCCGCGCGGTGGTGCATCCTAGGATCATCGCCACGCGGGAGGTCGTGCCATGCAGGTCAACCCGGGTGCGGCCGAGGCGCCGCACCGCCAGATAGCCGAGCAGATCAAGGCCCAGATCCGCCGCGGTGACTGGGCCGCCGGCGAGCGGCTGCCCTCGATCCCGGCGCTGGCCGAGACGTTCGGCGTGGCCAAGCAGACGCTGCAGCGCAGCATCGACCAGCTCCGGGTCGAGGGTGTGTTGATCACAAAACCCGGCTCGGGTACGTACGTCCGCGGCACCAAACGCCGCCTCAACCGCCTGTCCCGGGGGCGCTACGGCGGCCACCGGGGCTACCACGCGGACCTGGCGGCCCGGTATCGGCAGCACCTGACGGAGGTGGGCCGCGCACCCGCGCCGCCGGAGGTCGCGGACGCCTTCGGGGTGCCTGACCACACTTCCCTGCTGGTCCGCCGCCACCTGGTCCGCACCGACGACGTGCCGGTCGAGATCGGCGCGGCGTGGTTCCGGGTCGAGGACGCGGCGGGCACGAGCCTGGAACGCTTCGAAGGCTTCGGCCGGCCGTTGTACCAGGAGGCCGAGGAGGCGATCGGCCGCCGCTACGCGACCGCGACGGACGTGATCACCGCCCGCCAACCGGACCGGGACGAGGCGGAGATCCTGCAGATCCGCGGCGACACGCCGGTGCTGCACCTGCTGCACGTGGCGTACGACGACAAGCACCGCGCGATCGAGGTCAGCCAGGCGACCTGGCCGGGCCCGATGACGACGCTCACGGAGAACTACAAGATCCCGGGCCCGGTCGCGGACGCCCCGGACGACGAGCCCGGGTTCGCGCTCGGCTGAGCGCTGGAGCCACGCAACCGCTACGCGGCCCACGGGGGTTTGACGCGGTTGCCCGCGGCGACGGCGGTGCTGCCCGCGGCGCTGGTGACGATGGCGGTCAGGCCGTCGGTGGCGTCGGCCGTGACCTGGCGTTCGACGTCCGGGGCCAGCACGAGGGTGTCGCCCGCCCCGATCCGCACCTCGTCGGCGCCGAGCCGGATGGTGGCCGCGCCCGACAGCACGGTCCAGATCTGTTCGGTGTCGACCGTGTGGGTCGGGCCCGCCCCGCCCGCCGGCATCTCGACCCGCCACAGCGGGCGGGTCGCGCCGCCCAGGGTCGGCGAGGCCAGGGTGGTCATCACTCCGGCGGGTGTCGCGAAGCGCCGCGTCTGCTCGTACCCGATGACAGTCATGGGATTTCCCTTCTAAGATGGTCAACGTGGTTGTCCAAAACGTAAACCTGGTTGTCTAATCGTGTCAACCGGTGACGGGTTCCTGCTCCCGCTGCGGCTGTTCGTCGGCTTCCGGCAGCTCATCGACGGTGTGCACGCCGAGCTCGCCCGCGAGGGGCATCCCGAGCTGCGGCCGCTGCACGGGTTCGTGTTCCAGGCCATCGGGCGCGACGGCACGACGGCGGTCGAGCTCGGGCGCCGGCTCGGCGTCTCGAAGCAGGCCGCGGGCAAGACGATCGACAACCTGGAACGCCTGGGGTACGTCGAGCGCGCCACCGACCCCGACGACGCCCGGCGCAAGCTGGTGCGGCTCACCGACCGGGGCGTGACCGTGCTGATCCGGTCCGCACAGATCTTCGACGAGCTGCGCGCGGAGTGGGCGGCCCGGATCGGCCCGGAGCGACTCCGTGCGCTGGAGGCGGACCTCGTCACCGCGACCGGCGCGGAGGCCTTCCGGCTCGACGTGCCGGGCTGGTTCGGGTCCTAGCGCACCGGGCTGACTCGGTCGTGGCGCACCGGGCTGGCTCGGGTCCTGGCGCACCGGCCTCGCTCGGGTCCTGGCGCACCGGGTCGCGGCTCAGGAGTCGCGTTCCGGATAGCCGATCGGGATCGCGGAGACGTCGTCGAGCGCGGTCTCGATCTCCGCCGGCAGCGTCATGCTTTCGACCTTGAGCGCGCCGAGGAGCTGGCCGGCGGTGCGGGCGCCCAGCACCGGAGCGACCACGCCCGGGCGGTCCCGCACCCAGGCCAGCGCGACCTCGAGCGGCGAGACACCCAGGCCGCCGGCGGCGGTGGCCACGGCCTCGACGATCGCCGACGAGCGCGAATCCAGATAAGTCGCGACAAATGGGCCGAAATGGGGAGAGGCGGCGCGGGAGTCCGCCGGGCGGCCGTGGCGATACTTGCCCGTCAGCACGCCGCGGCCCAGCGGCGACCAGGCCAGCACGCCGAGACCGAGCGCCGCGCACGCCGGCAGGACCTCCCGCTCGATCCCCCGCTCCAGCAGCGAGTACTCGACCTGCGTCGCGACCACCGGCGTCCGGCCCGGCACCGCTTGCTGCCACGCCGCCGCGCGCGCCGTCTGCCAGCCCGAAAAGTTGGACACCCCGGCATACCGGACCCGCCCGCTGGTCACGGCGTAGTCCAGTGCGGCCAGCGTCTCCTCGAGCGGGGTCGAGCCGTCGTACCCGTGGACCTGCCAAAGATCGACATGGTCCGTGCCGAGCCGGCGCAGCGAGGCGTCCAGCGAGCTGAGCAGGTGCCCCCGCGACCCGTCGCGCCGCCGGCCGCTGCCCGGGCGCAGGCCACCTTTGGTCGCGATCAGCAGGTCGTCCCGCGGGATCAAGGTGTCCAGCAGCGAGCCGATCACGGCTTCGGCCTCGCCGTCGCCGTAGACGTCGGCGGTGTCGACGAGGTTGCCACCGGCGTCGACGAAGCCCTTGAGCTGGGCCGCCGCGTCGTCGGTGTCGGTGTCGGCACCCCACGTCATGGTGCCGAGCGCGAGCCGGGAGACCGCGAGCCCGCTACGGCCTAGCGGTCTCTGCTGCATGGGTGCACCTTATTCGGACGCGGCCAGCGCCGATAGCCGGCCGGTCGGTGCATCATGCACCTAGGCTCCCACCCCGCGTGTTGGGGGCGGCCGTGCACGAACGGGCGACGGGCATTTCGTACTCTGGTCCCGCGTCGCCCCTCCGGCGACAGTGGGGAGGGGCACGGTGAAACTCGGACTCAACCTCGGATACCAGACCGCCTGGAGCTCGCCGGCGACGGATCTGGCGATGGCGCAGGAGGCGGAGCGGCTCGGCTACTCGGTCGTGTGGGCGGCGGAGGCCTACGGCTCGGACTCGCCGTCCACCCTGGCCTGGATCGCCGGCCAGACGTCGACGATCGACCTCGGCGCCGCGGTGATGCAGATCCCGGCCCGCACCCCGGCCGCGACCGCGATGACCGCGACCACGATCGACAACCTGTCCGGCGGCCGATTCCGGCTCGGCCTCGGCGTCTCCGGCCCGCAGGTCTCCGAGGGCTGGCACGGCGTGCGGTTCGGCAAGCCCCTCGCCCGCACCCGGGAGTACGTCGACATCGTCAAGCTCGCCGTCGGCCGCAAGCCGGTCGAGTACGCCGGCGAGCACTACACGCTGCCGCTGCCCGACGGACCGGGCAAGACGCTGCGGCTCGGCTTCCACCCGCCGCGCGACCACATCCCGATCTACCTCGCCGCCGTGGGGCCGAAGAACCTCGAGCTGGCCGGCGAGATCGCCGACGGCTGGCTGGCCGTCTTCTACTCCCCCGAGTTCGCCGCCGAGCAGCACGGCTCCGTCCGAAAGGGCCGCGAGACCGCGGGCCTACCGGCCGAGGGCTTCGACGTCGTCCCCAGTGTCCCCGTCGTGATCGGCGACGACGTCGCGCAGGCGGCCGAGCTCGTCCGCTGGTACGCCGCCCTCTACGTCGGCGGCATGGGCAGCCGGAAGCAGAACTTCTACAACGACCTCGCGATCCGGATGGGCTACGCGGACGCGGCGAAGACGGTGCAGGACCTCTACCTCGACAAGCGCCAGCGGGACGCGGCGGCCGCCGTGCCCCTGGAGTTCATCGACCGCACCTCGCTGCTCGGGCCCAAGGAACGGATCGCCGAGCGGATGAAGGCGTACGCCGAATCGGGTGTGACCACACTGTCGGTGAACCCGTTCGTGGCGGACGCCGAATCCGGCGTGCGGACGTTGCGTACGGTGGCTGAGGCGTTGGACAAGGCGGGGGTCGGAGAATGACGTGGACCGAGGCGATCGTGCTCGGAATCGTGCAGGGGCTCACCGAGTTCCTGCCGGTCAGCTCGTCCGGGCACATGCGGATCACCTCGGCGCTGTTCTTCGGTCAGGACGCCGGCGCCTCGTTCACCGCGGTCACCCAGCTCGGCACCGAGGCGGCCGTGCTGCTCTACTTCGCCAAGGACATCTGGCGAATATCCAAGACGTGGGTCATCGGCATCTGGGACAAGTCGGCGCGCAAGGAGTTCGACTACAAGATGGCGTGGTACGTCATCGTCGGCTCGATCCCGATCGGCATCATCGGGTTCGTGTTCAAGGACCAGATCCGCACGGCGGCGCGTAACCTCTGGCTGGTCTCGATCGTCCTCATCGTCTTCTCGTTCGTGATCGCGTTCGCGGAATACCTCGGGCGCCAGACCCGTGCCCTCGAACGCTTCAAGATGCCGGACGCGGTCACGATGGGCTTCGCTCAGGCGCTGGCGCTGATCCCCGGCGTCTCCCGCTCGGGCGGCACCGTGAGCGCCGGCCTGTTCCTCGGGCTGACCCGCGAGGCCGCGCTGCGCTTCTCGTTCCTGCTGGCGATCCCGGCCGTCGTGATGTCCGGGATCTTCAGCCTCCCGGACGTGTTCGACAAGAGCGGCGGGGGCCTGGTCCCCTCCGGCGCACAGATGATCGTGGCGACGATCGTCGCCTTCGGCCTCGGGTACGCGTCGATCGCCTGGCTGCTCAGGTACGTCGCCCAACACACGTGGTACCCGTTCGTGCTCTACCGGGTGGCGGTCGGCTCGATCGTCCTCGCACTGCTGATCAACGGGACGATCTCGGCCACGTAGGGTTGGCGCGTGGCGACCCTTCTCCTCCTGCGGCACGGCCGCACGACCGCCAACACCGACGGTGGGCTGGCCGGGCGGCAGCCCGTCGAGCTCGACGAGACCGGGCGGGCCCAGGCCGTGGCCGTCGGCGCCCGCCTGCGCGCGCTGCCGCTGGGCGCGGTGGTGAGCAGCCCCCTGATCCGCTGCCGGCAGACGCTGGAGCTGGCCCTGCCGGACTTCGTGCCGAGCGTCGAGGACGGGCTCGTCGAGTGCGGCTACGGCGACTGGGAGGGCCAGCCGCTGAAGAAGCTGGCGAAGGATCCGCTGTGGCCGGTCGTCCAGCTGCACCCGTCGGCGGTGGTGTTCCCCGGCGGTGAGGCGATGGCGGCGATGGCTTCCCGGGCGGTCGGCGCGATCCGCCGCTGGGACGCCTCCGTGACGGCGACGCACGGGCCCGAGGCGCTGTGGCTGGCCTGCACGCACGGCGACATCATCAAGGCGATCGTGGCCGACGCGCTGGGTCTGCACCTCGACCAGTTCCAGCGGGTCGTCGCCGATCCGGCGTCGGTGACAGTGATCCGTTACACACCCACCCGCCCGTTCCTCCTGCGGCTCAACGACACGGGTGGTGACCTGGCCGGCCTGGTGCCCCCGAAACGCCGCCGCCGACCCCGGAAAAGCGCCGCGACCTCGTCGGACGCGGTCGTCGGCGGAGGTGCCGGTCCGAGCTGAAATTCGCTCTGCGCGAACGCCGCTGATCCGCTCCCCACATTCGAGGCAGTGCGCTACGCGGGCGTACGCGTGGGCGGATAGGGTCTTGTTATGACCCACCAGGTGCACGCGTTCGAGCCGCCGGAGCGGTTCGTGGCTGGAACCGTGGGACCACCCGGCGAGCGCAGCTTCTTCCTGCAGGCGCGCGGCGGCGGCCGCGTGGTCAGCGTCGCGCTGGAAAAGGTGCAGGTCGCCCTTCTGGCCGAGAAGCTCGAGGAGCTCCTCACCGAGGCGGCCCGCCGGTTCGGCGTCGACCTCGAGCTGCCGCCCGAGGAGCCGGCGCCCGCGGCGTCCGACAACGAGCCGCTGGAGAGCCCGGTCGACGAGGAGTTCCGCGTCGGCACGCTGGGCCTCGCGTTCGACGTCGACACGGCCACCGTCGTGATCGAGGCGATCGCGGCCGGCGAGGGCGAGCTCGACGTCGACGAGGCCGAAGCCGAGGCCGTCGAGGACGACGACGACGATGATGACGAGCCCGACGAGGACCTCGACCGCCTCCGGGTGCGGCTGACGCCGCAGGCCACCCGCGAGTTCATCAGCCGGGCCCGGCGCGTGGTCGCCGCGGGCCGGCCGCCCTGCCCGCTCTGTGGCCAGCCGCTCGACCCCCGGGGGCACCTCTGCCCGCGCCACAATGGCTATCACCGGTGACGGCGCCACGCCGGTGGATTCCCCGTCCCGGCTTCCCGAGCACGACGCGCTGACGCTGCTGCGCTCGGGCGAGATCGAGCTCGAGGGCCGGCTGGTCGACGCGTCCAACACCACCCTGCGGGCCTTCGTCTCGCTCGACGGGGTCACCGCGCGCTGTGTCTACAAGCCGATCAGCGGCGAGCGGCCGCTGTGGGACTTCCCGGACGGCACGCTGGCCGGCCGGGAGGTCAGCGCCTACCTGGTCTCGGCCGCGACCGGCTGGGACCTGGTGCCGCCGACGCTGCTGCGTTCCGAAGGCCCCCTGGGTCCCGGC
>NZ_JBFAIU010000157.1:0-17187 GCF_040654855.1 Asanoa sp. NPDC050611 | reverse complement strand
GCTCCGGGCTCGCCCTGGGCGGGGAGCAGAGCGGCCACATCATCATGCCGGCGTACGCGACCACGGGTGACGGCGTGTCTTCCTCACCACCGACGCCGACGGAGCCGCCGCTCGCCCCCGTCGAGGCCGTGCCCGGCCTGGCGGAGGAGGCGGCACCCGTCGACCCGTACGCCCAGCCCGCGCCGGTCGGGACCGCGGTGCCCTACGGCGCGCCGGGCCTGCCGGAGCAGTCGGCGGTCGTGCCCGGTGTCACACCCACCCCCGCGCCGGCCGACCCGAACGCCGCCGCGGTGGACCCGTACGCCGCCACCGACCCGTACGCGGGAGCCGCGCCCGACTACAGCGGCGGCGCCGAGGACTGGTCGGGGCTCCCCGACCACAGCGGCTGGAGCGCCGACGACGGCGGCCAGTGGACACCGGACGAGGCGTGGCCGGGCGAGGGCACCACCGCGGGCGGCGCGCCGTCGGTCGACTCGTTCCAGGAGTCCTGTGAGCCGGGCGCGGACGAGGCGGCACCGAGCCCGTACGACGAGGGCTTCGGCGACGGCTACGACGCGGGCTACCAGGCGGCGCTGGCCGAGCACGGCCTGGACGAGCCGGAGCGCCAGGAGGAGGAGTACACCGAGCCGGAGCCGGACCACGGCTACCAGCACCAGGCGGAGCCGCAGCAGTCCCGGGACGACGCACCGGCGCAGCACCGGGAGCCGGCCGCGGCCGACCCCGAGCCGGCCCGCCCCGAGCCGGTGGCGGTCGAGCCGCACGCGGCGCAGCCCGTCGACCCGAAGCCGGAGCCCGTGCGGACCGAGCCCGCGCCCGGCGACGTGGGCCCGCTCGTCGGCCGGCCGGTCACCGACGGGGTCGACGCCGGCCCGTGGGGCCCGGCCGCCGCGGGCACGACGATGGCGCGCCCGGAGCCCGACGACGACACCGCACAGGCCGACGACCCGGCGGCCACGAGCTGGCTGCCCGACGCCGACGAGGCGGCCGCGAAGCCCGCCAAGAAGGCGAAGGCCAAGACGACCACGAAGGCCAAGGCGGCCAAGGCCGTCAAGGCGCAGGGCTAGGCACCACCCCGAAGCCGCCCGCGGCCGCCACCCGGCGGTCGCGGGCGGCGCGCGCTCACGCGGCCGACGGCGTGACCGCGACCTTGAGCCAGCCCGGGCTGCGCCGGTCGAACTCGTGGTAGCCGGTCAGCACGTCGGTCAGCGGCTCGTGCTGCGTCAGCATCCGCCGGGTGTCGACAGCGCCCTGCTCCACCATGGACAGCAGCCGCGGGATGTAGCGCGGGTGGTTGCCGTTGCCCATATTGATCTTGAGATTCTTGTTCATCGCCGTGCCGATCGGGAAGAACCGGTCGGTCGGCGGGTACACGCCGACGATGCCGAGCGTCCCCGCCTTGGCGATGCTGTCCACCGCCCAGCGGCCGGCCTGGACCGGCGAGTCGCCCGGCGTCCAGTGGCCGTCGTGCGCGTTGGTCACCGGTGCGATCGCGTGCAGCTCGTCGCGGTGCTCGGCATCGTGCGCGCGGGCGTCGGCCGCCGCGGGACCGGCCTTCGCACTCTCGGCGTCCACGCCGACGGCGTCGATCACGCGGTCCGGCCCGATGCCGAGGGTCAGCTCCAGCAAGGCCTCGACCGGGTCCTCGGTGTCGAAGTTGACGGTCTCGGCGCCGAGCTCGCGGGCCCGCTCCAGCCGGTCCTCGTGGTGGTCGACGGCGATCACGCGGTTGGCCCCCCGCCGGAACGCCGACAGGATGGCGAACTGGCCCACCGGGCCGCAGCCGAAGACGGCCACGACGTCGCCGTCGGAGACGTTGGCGATCACCGCACCGAACCAGCCGGTCGGGAAGATGTCGGCCAGGGCGATCGCCTGGTCGTCGGTGACCGCGTCGGGCAGCGTGAACATGTTGGTGTGAGCGCACGGCACCCGGACGTACTCGGCCTGCGTGCCGTCGAACGAGCCGCTCGCCGCGGTCGCGCCGTAGAACGCCGTGCCCGCGCGCCGGCCGGCCGGATTGATCTCGTCGCACTGCGCGAAGTACCCGGCCCGGCAGTACGCGCACGAACCGCAGCCGAGCACGGCGGAGAGGACCACGCGCTCGCCCGGGCGGTGGTTGCGCACGCCCTGGCCGACCTCCTCGACCACACCGACCGCCTCGTGCCCGAGGATCGTCCCCGGTCGCACGCCGGGCGCCGTACCGCGGACGAAGTGCAGGTCGGTGCCGCAGATCGCCGCCTGGGTGACCCGTACGATCGCGTCGCTCGGGGTTTCCAGCTTGGGTTCGGCCACGTTGTCCAAACGGATGTCGCCCACGCCGTGGAACACGACGGCTTTCATCGTCGACCGCCTCTCGAAGGGTGGAGTGCGGCCAGACACGTCGACGACCGACGGGATGCGCCGAACGCGCCTGGACCCGTCCCACCCACCCTTGCACGCCGGCCGCGCCGGTTCCGGCGTTTAGGCCGCAAGGGCCGCCGTCAAAGGTCCCCGCTCACGGTTCCCACCAGCCCAGCGTGACGCCGTCCGGGTCGTAGCGGCGGCGCACCTGGGTGAGCCGCTCGCGGATGTCGTCCGGCCAGCAGGAGTCGACCCGGTCCCGCGTGATCGGCTGGCTCACCAGGTTGGCGTTGTTGACCGGCGAGATCCAGGGCGCCGCGACGGTGTCCCAGCGCGCCGCCTCGGCGGGTGCCGCGGTGGCGAACAGGTCCGGCTGGCCGGAGATGAACGCGGTCACGTAGTCGTTCTCGCGGCCGCCGACCGCCGAGCCTCCCGGCACGTCCCGGTTGGTGGCGGCGCCGAGGTGCCGGATCTCGCTGGCGAAGAACGGCGAGTCCGCGCCCACCACCTCGAGGAACGCGGTGGCGAGACCCTGGTCGACGCGCTCGAGCATCGTGCCGTGCACGTAGTACGGGATCGGGTCGGGCGGGTCGTTGTGGATCGTGCCGAGCTCGGTGGCCGGCAGCTCGCCCATCCGGTCGACGTAGACCGGCGCGGCCGCGCGCAACGGTGCCAGGAGGCGCTCGCCCTCGGCCGGGTCGCCCGGGAACGCGAACCGCACGCTGAGCAGCCGCCGATCGCGCAGCTGCGCCGGCACGCCCGGCAGGGGCGGGTACGTCACCGCCTGCACGCTGGTGGTCACCCGGTCGTCGGCGCCGTGGGTCCAGTCGATCCAGGACCGCAGCATCCGCTCGATGTCGGGAGTGTCCACGAAGAACGATCCACCATAGACGGACGTCAACTCGACCAGCCGCACCCGCATCTCGGTGACCACGCCGAGCCCGTACTTGCCGCCGCGCAGCGCCCAGAACAGGTCGGGGTTCTGGTCGGCGGTCGCCTCGACCACGTCACCCTCGCCGGTGACGACGGTGAAGCCGGTGACGTAGTCGGAGCTGAAGCCGTGGCTGCGGGCCAGCGGACCGACCCCGCCGCCGAGCAGGTAGCCGGCCGCGCCGACGTCCGCCGACGAACCCGTGACGGGCGCCAGGCCGTACGGCGCAGCGGCGTAGTACACGGGCTTCCACCGCACGCCGGCGCCGATCGTGGCGATCCGGGCCTCCGGGTCGACGTGCAGGTGGTCGAGCGCGCTGGTGTTCAGCAGCAGGCCGGCGTCGATCGGCGACTCGGCACCGTGCCCGGCGCCCTGCACCGCGATCCGCATGCGGGCGGCGCGGGCGAACCGCACGGTCTCGACGATGTCGGCGACCGAGGCCGCCCGGGCCACCATGTCCGGCTCCGGGTGGAAGGCCAGGTTGAAGCCGGCCGCCGCGGCGTCGAAGCCGTCGTCGCCCCGCTCGTAAACCGATCCGCCGATCCGGTCGGCGAGGATTGAGGTCATCGCACTCTCTCCTTTCGGGTGTTACGCGTCGCCCCGTGGCGGCCCCAACAGGGCCAGCTCGGTCACGTCGAGCGACGCCTGCAGCTCGCGCATGACGATGTCGTCGATCTCGCGGCGGTCCCGCATCGCGGTCACCGCGAGCCGTTCGTGCTCGAGCACGCCCAGCCGCAGCCGGCGTTCCAGCTGCTCGGCGCTGGTCAGCTCGGAGTGGCCGTCGCCGCGCCGCGCCTCGTCGGCGGCGGCCTGGTAGTCGGCGCGGACCCGGTCGGTCAGGTAGGTCGGCGCGTTCAGCGAGCGGGCGACCGCCGGCAGGGCGGCCAGGCCGGCCTCCGCCGCGCGGACCCGGGCGTGCCGGGCCTCGTCGATCCGGGCGCGGTCGCTGGACAGGCCCGCCCAGCGGGCCACCATCGGCAAGGTCAGGCCCTGCACCAGGATAGTCGTCAGGATCACCACGGACGTCACGAAGACGATCAGGTCCCGGTCCGGGTACGCCGCCCCGCCGGGCAGCACCGACGGCACCGCCAGCGCGGCGGCCAGCGAGACCGCGCCGCGGAAGCCGGCCCAGCCGTACGCCGTGCGTACCTTCCAGTCGAGCCGCCGGGTCCGCTGCACCGCGCGCCGGTCGAAGACGCGGATCAGGCCCGCCATGAGATGGATCCAGACCAGCCGGGTCAGGATCACCACGGCCGCGGCGGCGAACGCGATGCCGACCGCCCGGCCCATCTGGTCGTTGTCGATCCGCCGGGCGGCGGCCGGGATCTGGAGGCCGACGAGCACGAAGAGGCTGCCGTTGACGACGAAGGTGGCGATGTTCCAGAAGGCGAACGCCTGCACCCGGGACCGGGCGCGGATCACCCGTGGCCCCGAGTACGAGAACACGAGCCCCACCACCACGACGGCGACCACCCCGCTGGCGTGGATCAGCTCCCCCACGAAGAACGCGGCGAACGGGGTGATCACCGACAGGCCGCCCTCGCGCAGCGGGTCGTCGATCCGGCGCCGGATCCAGATGAGCAGGCCGCCCGTGGCCAGCCCGGCGATCGCGCCACCGATGACCGACCAGACGAGTTCGCCCGTGATCGCCAGCAGGCTGGGCGCGGAGCCGTCCGTCAGCATCCCCAGCGCGACGGCGAACAGCACGAGCGCGGTGCCGTCGTTGATCAGGCTCTCGGCGCGCAGGGTGGTGAGGTGGCGCCGGGGCATCCGCTTGGCCAGCCCGGCCACGGCCGCGGCGTCGGTCGGCGCGAGCACCGCGCCGAGGATCCAGGCGGCCGCCGCGGCCACCCCGATCGCCTGCAGCGAGTACGACAGGACGACCATGGTTACGATGACCAGCCCGATCGCGGACAGCAGGATGACCCGGATGTTCGCGCGGATCTCGCGCAGGCTGGTGTTCAGGCTCTCCCAGTAGAGGATCCCGGGCAGGAAGATCAGCAGCACCGCCGAGGCCGGCAGCCGGATGTCCGAGAGCTGGGGAATGAGGGCCAGGATGCCGCCCATGACGATCAGGAGGACGGGTGGGGCGACGCTGTAGCGGCGGCCGATGGTGGTGCCCACGATGACCGTCGCGCCCAGCGTGACGATCACGAGCAACCCTGCCAACACCGCTTCTCCCCCCGTCGAGGCGGCCAGCCACCATCCAGGATGCCGCGACCGGGCCCATCCGCCGATGTGATCTCGCACTAGCTAGCGGATGCGGGGGTGCACCAGCTTCAGCGAAAGCCAGGCGGTGGCGACGCCGACCAGGACGCCGATCACGGTGTCCGCGAAGCGCAGGATCGGCTGCTGCCACGGCGCCAACGGGGAGATCGCCGACACCACCAGCACCACGGCGGTGGTGATGGCCGCCGTGGTCGCGTCGCCCCGACGGCCGATCAGCAGCCCCACGAGTGCCGAAATGCCGATCAGCAGCGCGAACGCCCACAGGTGGAACGGCAGGAAGACCAGGTAGACCAGGCAGATCACGAAGCTGATCCCGGTGGCCGACATCCGGGACAGGCCGGCCGCGAGGCTGTCCCGGAACGTCGCCCGGCTCACGAAGATGGTGGCCAGCGCCGCCCACATCCCGCCGAGCAGGTCGCTGTCGCGGTCGTCGACGTAGAGGCGGGTGAGCACGTCGGCCGCCAGCCAGAAGGTCAGCGCGCAGGACAGTCCGAGGACGGTGCTCTCCCAGACCGCCACCCGCGCCTGCTGCGGGGTGGGGGCGGGCATGCCCGCAGGCTACCGCCGGGAACCCTTACGAGGTCAGGGTTTCCGGAATCTCGACGTCTACTGTGGTCTGCTCGCGCAGCGCGGTGCTGACCGTGCAGTGCCGCTCGTGCACCCGCTCCGCGACGGCGCGGAAGACCGGCTCGGCCTCGGCGTCGTCCTTCGGCAGCGTCACGTCGTACGTCATGGTGATCGGTCCGAGCCTGTTGGGCTTGACCTTCTCCGACTCGAGCACCGCGGCCAGCCGCTCCAGCCGGTGCCCGCGCTGCGCGGTCAGCGGCTCGACGGTGACGATGTTGCACCCGCCGAGCGCGGCCAGGAGCAGCTCGACCGGCGTGAAGTCCGCGCCGTCCGCGGTGCCGAAGCGGATCTCGGCGCCGCGCCCGTTGCGGGCGACGTATCCCCCGTCGTCGGTGCGCTCGACCTCTACGTGGTAACCCATCGTTGGATCATGTCACCCGTGCGCGCGACCCCGGCCGCCCGGGCCGGCCTTCTTGCGCGGCTTGACCGTCACCTCGACCGGGCTGCCCTCGAAGCCGAACTCCTCGCGCAGCTTCCGCTCGACGAAGCGCTGGTAGCCGGCGTCGAGCGGACCCGTGGTGAACAGCACGAAGCGCGGCGGCCGCGTGCCGGCCTGGGTGGCGAACAGCACGCGCGGCGCCCGCCCGCCGCGAACCGGGTGCGGGGTCTCCTGCACGAGCGCGGCCAGCCACTGGTTGAGCTGGCCGGTCGGCACGCGGGTCTCCCAGGACGCGAGCGCCTTGCGCAGCGCCGGGGCCAGCTTGTCGACCGCGCGGCCGGTCCTGGCCGAGATGTTGACCCGGATCGCCCACGGAATGCGCTTCAGCTCACGGTCGATCTCGCGCTCGAGCTGGTAGCGGCGGTCGTCGTCGACGAGGTCCCACTTGTTGAACGCGATGACCAGCGCGCGGCCGGCCTCCACCACCATCGACAGGATCCGCTGGTCCTGCTCGCTGATGGGCTCGGACGCGTCGAGCAGCACGGCCGCGACCTCGGCGGCCTCGATCGCGCCCGCGGTGCGCAGCGACGCGTAATATTCGGTGCCGCTCGCGTGGCTGACCCGCTTGCGCAGGCCCGCGGTGTCGACGAGCTGCCAGGTCTCGCCGCCGATGCCGACCAGCGAGTCGACCGGGTCGACGGTGGTGCCCGCGACCGAGTCGACGACCGCGCGCTCCTCCCTGGCCAGCTTGTTGAGCAGCGACGACTTGCCGACGTTGGGGCGGCCGACCAGGGCCACCCGGCGCGGGCCGCGCGGCGCGTCGTCGTCGATCGCGGGCGCCGGCTCCGGCATCGCGTCGAGGATCAGGTCGAGCAGGTCGCCGGAGCCCCGGCCGTGCAGCGCGGAGACCGTCTGCGGCTCGCCGAGGCCGAGCGACCAGAGCGAGACGGCCTCCATCTCGATCGCGTTGTTGTCGGCCTTGTTGGCGACCAGGATCACGGGCTTGTTGCTGCGCCGCAGCATCTTCACCGCGGCCTCGTCGACGTCGGTGGCGCCGACGGTCGCGTCGACCACGAAGAGCACGACGTCGGCCGTCTGCACCGCGATCTCGGCCTGCGTCGCGATCGCCCGGGCCCGGTCGCGGGCGTCCGGCTCCCAGCCGCCGGTGTCGACGACGGTGAACTGGCGGCCGTTCCACTGCGCGTCGTAGGGCACCCGGTCGCGGGTCACGCCCGGGGTGTCCTCCACGACGGCCTGGCGCCGGCCGATGATCCGGTTGACCAATGTGGACTTGCCGACGTTGGGGCGGCCGACGACGGCCACCACGGGCACAGGTCCGGTGTCCGTCGTGGTGACATCCACATCGGACAGTTCGGGAGAGGTCATGCCGTCACCATGGCGCGCAGGTGGGCGACCACCTCGTCGATGCCCAGCGCGGTGGTGTCGAGCTCCACCGCGTCGGGCGCCTGCCGCAGCGGGTCGGCGGCGCGGGTGGAGTCGAGCGTGTCGCGACGGGTCAGGTCGGCGTGGGTGTCGTCGAGCGACGCCGCGGTCTCCAGCGACCGGCGCCGGGCCCGGGCGTCGGCGGACGCCGTCAGGTAGACCTTGAGGTCAGCATCGGGTGCCACCACCGCGCCGATGTCGCGGCCCTCGACCACGATCCGGCCGGCCGCCTCGATCAGCTCGTGCTGCTGCGCGACCAGGAGCTGCCGCACCGCGGGCACGGCCGCGACCGCGCTCACGGCGGCGGTCACCTCCGGGCCCCGGATCTCGACGTCGACGTCGACGCCGTCGGCCCGCACGTGCGGCGCCGCCGGGTCGGTGCCGATCACCAGGTCGAGCTCGCCGGCCACCTTCGCGATGCCCTCGGTGTCGGTGAGATCCACGCCATAGCGCAGCACCGCCCAGGTCACCGCCCGGTACATCGCACCCGTGTCGAGGTACCGCGCGTCGAGCGCGGACGCCAGCCGCCGGGAAACGGTGGATTTGCCGGAACCCGACGGTCCGTCCACGGCCACCACGCACCGACCGTTCGCCAACTCGTCTGCCACCGTTCCTCCTCGCGCCGTCAGCACCTATTCTGCCTGGTCGGCGGAATCACTCGGCGACGGCCTTGAACAGCGCCGCGACCTCGGCGTTCGTGAGCCGCCGGGTGCGACCCGGCTTGAGGTCGCCGAGCCGGATCGGGCCGATGGCGGTGCGCACCAGCCGGTTGACCGGGTGCCCGACGGCGTCCATCATCCGCCGGACGATCCGGTTGCGGCCCTCGTGGATCACGATCTCGATCTGCGCGGACCGGGCGAACGCGTCGACCAGCCGGAACTTGTCGACCTTGGCCGGGCCGTCGTCGAGCTCCACGCCCGCCACCAACTGCCGGCCGACCGACCGCGGCAGGGGCCCGGGGATCTCCAGCACGTAGGTCTTCGGCACGCCGTACGACGGATGCATGAGCTTGTGCGCCAGCGAGCCGTCGTTGGTCAGCAGCAGCAGGCCCTCGGAGTCGGTGTCGAGCCGCCCCACGTGGTAGACCCGCTGGTCGACCCGGTTGAGGAACTCGGCCAGCGCCGTGCGCCCCTTCTCGTCGGCCATCGTCGAGACGACGCCGCGGGGCTTGTTGAAGGCGAGGTAGACCAGGTTCTGGTCGACGATCACCCGCTGCCCGTCGACGTAGATCTCCGCGGTGTCCGCGTCGACCTTGTCACCGAGTTGGGCGACCTTGCCGTCGACCATGACCCGGCCCCGGAAGATCAGGTCCTCACAGGCCCGGCGGGACCCCACACCGGCGCTGGCCAGCACCTTCTGCAGGCGCTCAGCGTTCGCCATCTGCCACCTCGTCGACGTCGTCCGGAAGGAACGGCGCCAGGTCCGGGAGCTGGTCGACCGAGTCGAGCCCGAGCTTCTCCAGGAACAGCGTCGTCGTCCGGTAAAGGTACGCGCCCGTCTCCGGCTCCGTGCCGGCCTCCTCGATCAGGCCGCGCGAGGTGAGCGTGCGCACCACGCCGTCGCAGTTCACGCCCCGGATGGCGGAGATCCGGCCACGGGTGACCGGCTGCTTGTAGGCGATCACCGCGAGCGTCTCCAGCGCCGCCTGGGTGAGGCGGACGCTCTGGCCGTCGAGCACGAACCGTTCGACGTACGCGGCGTACTGCGGCCGCGTGTAGAGCCGCCACCCACCCGCGGCGCGCCGCAGCTCGAACCCGCGCCCGTCGGCGGTGTAGGCGGCCGAGATCTCCGCCAGGGCCGCGGTCACGCGTTCGGTCGGCTGCTCCAGGATCTGCGCGAGCACGATCTCCTGGACGGGCTCGTCCACGACGAGCATGATCGCTTCCAACGCACCGCGAAACTCGTCCTCGTCGACGAGAGCCGCCGCGGGCTCGGGCGCGTCCTCCGTCCCGGGGTCGGCCTCTTGCGCGAGATCGACCAGGACGGCGTCCGGCGGCGCCTCGGCCAGTTCGGCCGCGGCAACGGGATCCTGCTCCTCGGGCGCGGTGACGTCCTCGACGGCGCCGACCGCCTCGGCCGCCTCCACCGGGTCGGCCTCGGCCGCGAGCGCAGCCTCCTCCGCCGGCTCCGCCTCGGCCGCGGGCTCAGTATCGGCCGCAGGCTCCGCCTCAGCCGCGGGCTCAGCCACAGCCGCGGGCTCAGCATCGGCCGCAGGCTCCGCCTCAGCCGCAGGCTCCGCCACAGCCGCGGGCTCAGTATCGGCCGCGGGCTCCGCCTCGGCCGCGGGCTCCGCCTCGGCCGCGGGCTCCGCCTCGGCCGGGGGCTCAGGGTCGGCCGGGCGGGGGCGGTCCCATGGGGGCACCCAGGCCGCTGCCTGTTCCGCCAGGGACGACTCGCGGCCCGGGTCGGCGCCGCTGCGGTCGGTCACTGCTTCTGCTCCTCGGGTTGTGCCGGTTGCTCGGGTGTGCCGGCGTACTCGTCGACCGTCAGCTCGCCCACCGCGTCGCCGCCGATCCAGCGGACCGTCAGCTCGCCGAGCGCCTGCACCTGGTCGAAGCCGACCAGGTTCTCCCGGTAGAGCTCCAGCAGCGCCAGGAACCGGGCCACCACCTCGAGCGTGCTCTGGCAGTCCAGCGTCAGCACCTGGAACGTCGCCGTGCCCGAACGGCGGATCCGGTCCCGCAGGATCACGGCGTGCTCGCGCACGCTGACCTTCACGTCGTGGATGTGCGCGATCGACACCATCTGGGCCATGGTCGGCTTCGGTGTCATCGCCTTGATCGCCAGCTTCAGCAGCCGCGCCGGGCCGATGCCGAGGACCAGTTCCGGCAGCGCCTCCGCGTACCGCGGCTCCAGCGTCACCGCCCGCGGATAGCGCCGGGAGCCCTCGACCTCGAGCCGCTGGATGTGCGCGGCCGCCTCCTTGAACGCCTTGTACTGCAGGAGCCGGGCGAACAGCAGGTCCCGGGCCTCGAGCAGCGCCAGGTCCTCCTCGTTCTCCACCGAGGCCGCGGGCAGCAGCCGGGCCGCCTTGAGGTCGAGCAGCGTGGCCGCGACGACCAGGAACTCGCTGGCCTCGTCGAGCGGCCAGTCGTCGCCCATCGCGCGGATGTAGGCGATGAACTCGTCGGTGACCGTGCTGAGTGCGACCTCGGTCACGTCGAGCTTGTGCTTGCCGATGAGCTGCAGGAGCAGGTCGAACGGGCCGGTGAAGTTGGCCAGGCGCACGGTGAAACCGGTCGCGGGAGCCTCGTCGACCGTCAGGGACTCGGCCGGCACCGTCCCCTCGACGACGAGGGGTGACGGCTCGGCCGCACCGGGTTCATTCACCGTTCGACCGTAGTCCACCGCCGGAACGGCGACGTTCACGCCCACACCTCATGCACCATCAGCACCGGCAGCGGGCCGGTGGAAACAAAGATCACCGCTCGGCTTGCGCGGCGATGACCTCTCGGGCGAGCTGACGGTAGTTGCGGGCACCGGACGAGGCCGGGTCGAGCGTGGTGATCGGCGCGCCGGCCACCGTCGACTCGGGGAACTTCACCGTCTTGGTGATCACGGTCTGGTAGACCTTGTCGCCGAACGCCTCGACCACCCGCTGGAGCACCTGGCGGCAGTGGGTCGTGCGGCTGTCGTACATGGTCGCCAGGATGCCCTCGAGCTCGAGGTCGAAGTTGAGCCGCTCGCGCACCTTGTCGATGGTGTCGAGCAGCAGGGCCACGCCTCGCAGGCTGAAGAACTCGCACTCCAGCGGGATCAGCACGCCGTGCGCCACGGTCAGCGCGTTGATCGCCAGCAGGCCGAGCGACGGCTGGCAGTCGATCAGGATGAAGTCGTATTCCTTGCGCACGGACCGCAGCACGCGGGCCAGCGCCATCTCCCGGGCGACCTCGTTGACGAGCTGGATCTCGGCGGCGGACAGGTCGATGTTGGCGGGCAGCAGGTGCAGCCCCGCCACGTCGGTCTTGATCAGCACGTCCTCGGCGGTCACGTCGTCCTGCATCAGCAGGTTGTAGACCGACAGGTCGAGGTTGTGCGGGTTGACGCCGAGACCGACGGAGAGCGCGCCCTGCGGGTCGAAGTCGACCAGCAGCACACGGCGGCCGTATTCGGCGAGCGCCGCGCCCAGGTTGATGGTCGACGTGGTCTTGCCGACGCCGCCCTTCTGGTTGGCGAGGGCGATGATCCGCGCCGGGCCGTGCCGGTCGGCCGGCATCGGCTCGGGGATCGGCTTGCGCATCGTGTAGGCGGCCGGATCGGCCGGGCCCAGCTCAGCGCCGAGGTCGAGCGAAGACTGCTGCTCGCGGAGCTGCGAGGTCCATGCCTCGGCACGGTCACCGTTGCCAGCCATGTCCCTGCCTACCCCCTCCCGACGACGTCCCGCGCCGGAGCCCCGACTGTACGCCACGTCCCACCGGCCCCGGGTGCACCATATCGGCGTGTCGACACGCCAAGAAGCGCGTGTCAGCTATGTGCCCGCGGATGAGCGGTGGCGTAGACCTCACGCAGCCGTTCCACCGTGACCAACGTGTATACCTGCGTAGTGGTCACGGACGCGTGCCCGAGCAGTTCCTGAACCACCCGAACGTCGGCACCGCCGTCGAGCAGATGCGTCGCGTACGAGTGCCGCAACGTGTGCGGCGACACGGCCCGCGCGCCGTCGACCGGGAGCCCGGCGACCGCCGCGGCCTTCCGCAGGATCGCCCACGCGCTCTGCCGCGACAGCGGCCCGCCCCGCGCGTTGAGGAACACCGCCGGCCCGCGAGCCGCCAGGGCCGGCCGCGCCCGCACGAGGTACGCCTCCAGCGCCGCGCGCGCGTACCCGCCGACCGGCACGATCCTGGTCCGCCCGCCCTTGCCGTGCAGCGTGACCGCCCCGCCGGTCAGGTCGAGGTCGTCGACGGCCGCGCCGACCGCCTCGGAGATCCGCGCACCCGTGCCGTAGAGGAACTCCAGCAGCGCCCGGTCGCGCAGTTCCAGCGGCCCGTCACCGCCGGCCGACTCCAGCAGCCGGAGCACCTCGTCGACCTCGAGCGCCTTGGGCAGCCGGCGGGGCAGGCTCGGCGGCTTCACGTCCCGGCTCGCGTCGTCGGCGACCAGGCCCTCGCGTACCGCGAACCGGTGCAGCCCGCGCACCGCGGAGGTGGCCCGGGCCGCGGACGCCGCCGACAGCGGCGGGTGGTCCGGGTCGCCGTCCCGCAACGCCGCGACGTGCCCGGCGATCTCGGCCGGCGTCGTCGCGGCGAGGTCCGTCACCCCGCGCGCCGCCAGGGTGGCGAGATAACGCTCCAGATCCCGGCGGTACGACGCGAGCGTGTTGCGGGACAGCCCCCGCTCGACGGTGAGGTGGTCGAGGTAACCGCGGACCGCGCGCCGCAGCGCCGGCGCCGGCACGGGGCCGGCGCCGGGCGCCGCGGTCGTCGCGGTCGTCAGGCCAGGGCCTCGGCCAGCGGGAGGTGCTTCATCCCGTGCGCCTCCGCGACCGGGCCGTAGGTGACCTGGCCGTCGAAGGTGTTGAGGCCCAGGGCCAGGGCCGGGTCGCGGCGCAGCGCCTCGCGCCAGCCGCGGTTGGCCAGCTCCAGCGC
This sequence comes from Asanoa sp. NPDC050611, assembly GCF_040654855.1. Lineage (NCBI taxonomy): Bacteria > Bacillati > Actinomycetota > Actinomycetes > Micromonosporales > Micromonosporaceae > Asanoa > Asanoa sp. NPDC050611. Next base: position 3,656 of record NZ_JBFAIU010000157.1, on the reverse strand, counting down.
GTACGGCAGCGTCACGTTGGTCAGCGCGTAGGTGCTGGTGTGCGGCACGGCGCCGGGCATGTTGGCCACGCAGTAGAACATCGACTCGTGGACCTTGTAGGTCGGGTCGGCGTGCGTGGTCGGGCGCGAGTCCTCGAAGCACCCGCCCTGGTCGATCGAGATGTCGACCAGCACGCTGCCGGGCTTCATCCGGCTGACCAGCTCGTTGGAGATCAGCGTCGGGGCCTTGGCGCCGGGCACGAGCACCGCGCCGATCACCATGTCGGCGTCGAGCACGGCCCGCTCGACCTCGTACGCGTTGGAGGCGACGGTCTGCAGGTGGCCCTGGTAGATCGCGTCGGCCTGGCGGAGCTTGTTGATGTTGCGGTCGAGCAGCAGCACCTCGGCCTGCATGCCGAGCGCTATCGCGGCCGCGTTCATGCCGGAGACGCCGGCGCCGATCACGACGACCTTGGCCGCGTACACGCCGGAGACGCCGCCCATCAGGATGCCGCGGCCGCCGCCCTGGCGCATCAGGGTGTACGCGCCGACCTGCGGGGCGAGCCGGCCGGCCACCTCGGACATCGGGGCGAGCAGCGGGAGGGCGTGGTCGGCCGTCTCGACGGTCTCGTACGCGATGCCGGTGACCTTGCGGTCGATCAGCGCGTCGGTGCAGTCCTTGGAGGCGGCGAGGTGCAGGTAGGTGAAGAGCACCTGACCCGCGCGCATCCGGTGGTGCTCCTCGGCGATCGGCTCCTTGACCTTCAGCACCAGGTCGGCGGTGCCCCAGACCTCGTCGGGCCCGGGCAGGATCGTGGCACCGGCGGCGGCGAACTCGTCGTCGGTGATCGACGAGCCGAGACCGGCACCGGACTCGACGAAGACCTCGTGACCCGCGCGGGCGAACTCGTGGACGCCTGCCGGCGTGATCGCCACGCGGTACTCGTGGTTCTTCACCTCGCGTGGGATTCCGACCTTCACATCGACACCTTCTCTCCCGCGAGCGCCCGGTCACCGTTGACAGGGTCGCCTTCCGCGTCGGCGGCGAGTCTAGGGTGCCCGGATCACGGGCACGCACCCGCTCGCCACGGACGCGCCTTCAGTATTGCCCGAGGCGTCTGATCAGCACACACGCAGATCAGCGCGGGCGGCTCAGCTAGCGCTCCAGCGGGGTGTCCGCGGCCCGCAGCGGGCCCCACTTCTCGTCGCGGGCGCGGGCCGCGGCGAGCAGCCCGGCGACCGCGGCCGCGTTGGTGATCTCGCCCCGGAACACCATCGCCACCGCCTCGTCGAGCGGCACCCACTGGACCGTCAGCTCCGCCTCCTCGTCCGCGCGCGCGAACCGGTCGGCGTCCGGGACCGACGCGAGGCCGCGGGCCAGGAAGATCCGGATCAGCTCGTCGGAGAAGCCCGGCGAGGTGTGCAGGTCGATCAGCAGGTCGAGCCGCTCGCAGCGCAGGTCGGCCTCCTCGGCCAGCTCGCGCCGGGCGGTGTCCGGCGCCGGCTCGCCGGCGACGTCGACCAGGCCCGCGGGCAGCTCCCACATGACCTTGCCGACCGGGTGCCGGTACTGGCGGACCAGCAGCACCCGGCCGTCGTCGCCGAGCGGGACCACGCCGACGGCACCGACGTGCCGCGCGTAGTCGCGCTCGGCCTGGCCACCGCCGGGCATGGTGACCCGGTCGGTGACGACGCTGAAGACCTTGCCCTGGAACCGCTCGACCCGGTCGAGCACCGCGTACGCGTGTGCGCCGGTCACGACGCGGCCGTCGCGCCGGCCCGCCCGTTGCTGGCCAGTTCCGGCTCGGCCTCGGTGGTGAGCTGGTCGACCGGCAGCTGGTCGGCCAGCGAGTAGTTGACCGCCGCCTTCACGAAGGACGCGAACAGCGGGTGCGGCCGGGTCGGCCGGCTCTTCAGCTCCGGGTGCGCCTGTGTGGCCACGAAGAACGGGTGGAGCTCCCGGTCCAGCTCGACGAACTCGACCAGGCGGCCGTCCGGCGAGGTGCCGCTGATCTGCAGGCCGGCCTTGGTGAGCGCGTCCCGGTAGGCGTTGTTCACCTCGTACCGGTGCCGGTGCCGCTCGGAGACCTCGGTGGTGCCGTAGGCCTCGGCGACCAGCGAGCCCGGTGTGAGCTTCGCCGGGTAGGCGCCCAGCCGCATCGTGCCGCCCATGTCGCCCTTGCCCGCGACGATCTGCTCCTGGTCGGCCATCGTCGCGATCACGGGATGGCCGGCGGTGTCGTCGAACTCCAGCGAGTTGGCGTCGGCGAGGCCGGACAGGTTGCGGGCCACGTCGATCGTCATGCACTGCAGGCCGAGGCACAGGCCCAGGGTCGGGATGCCGTTCTCGCGGGCGAAGTGCGCGGCGCCGATCTTGCCTTCGATGCCGCGTACGCCGAAGCCGCCCGGGATCACGATCCCGTCGACACCGGCCAGCGCGGCCGCGGCGCCCTGCGGCGTCTTGCACTCGTCGCTGGGCACCCAGCGGATCTGCACGCGGGCGCGGTGGTGGAAGCCGGCCGCGCGGATCGCCTCGGACACCGACAGGTAGGCGTCCGGCAGGTCGACGTACTTGCCGACGAGCGCGACGGTGACCGTGTGCCGGGGGTGGTGCACCCGCTCCAGCAGGTCGTCCCACTTGGCCCAGTCGACGTCGCGGAAGGACAGGCCCAGGCGGCGCACGACGTACGCGTCGAGACCCTCGCGGTGCAGCACCTTGGGGATGTCGTAGATGCTCGGCGCGTCCGGCGCGGCGATGACCGCCTCGCGGTCGACGTCGCAGTAGAGCGACAGCTTGTGCTTGAGCTTGTCGGGGATCTCCCGGTCGGAGCGGCAGACCAGCGCGTCGGGCTGGATACCGATGTTGCGCAGCGTGGCGACCGAGTGCTGGGTCGGCTTGGTCTTCAGCTCGCCCGACGGCGCCAGGTACGGCACCAGCGAGACGTGCAGATAGAACACGTTGTCCCGGCCCACCTCGTGGCGGACCTGGCGGATCGCCTCCAGGAACGGCAGCGACTCGATGTCGCCGACCGTGCCGCCCACCTCGGTGATCACGACGTCGGGCGTGCGGCCCTCGTCGTCGGGTTCGCCCATCGCCCGGATCCGGGCCTTGATCTCGTTGGTGATGTGCGGGATCACCTGGACGGTGTCGCCCAGGTATTCGCCGCGGCGCTCCTTGGCGATCACGTCCGAGTAGATCTGGCCGGTGGTGACGTTGGCCTTCCCGGACAGGTCCCGGTCCAGGAAGCGCTCGTAGTGACCGACGTCGAGGTCGGTCTCGGCCCCGTCCTCGGTGACGAACACCTCACCGTGCTGGAACGGGTTCATCGTGCCGGGGTCGACGTTGAGGTAGGGGTCCAGCTTCTGCATGACGACCCGAAGGCCGCGCGCGCTCAGCAGATTTCCGAGGCTGGAGGCGGTGAGGCCCTTACCGAGAGAGGAGGCGACACCCCCGGTGACGAAGATGTGCTTGGTCAGCCGTCCTGAAGGGGCCAAGGCCTGCTCCCGTGGTCGTTTGTCAAAGTCGAGATCATGCGATCCACGGGATTCCACGGTAACACGTCGCCGCGGTCACGCCGCGCCGACACCCTTCGCGACCGAGGCGGCCCAGCAGATCGTCGACGGCTGCGTCCAGCTGCACGGCGCCGTCGCCCTGCGCAGCGGGCACCTGCTGGAGC
>NZ_JBFAIU010000156.1:0-17222 GCF_040654855.1 Asanoa sp. NPDC050611 | reverse complement strand
GACCACCCGATCCACGGCATTTGGGCAATCACCACAGCCGGCGACGGCGGCCTGGTGGGCAACCTTCTGCTCAAGCCTGTCCGGTGCCCCACGCGGCGAGCGCCTCGGCGATCGTCATCGGGCTGCGGCCTCCGCCCCGCTCCCGTCGGTGGAGCCGGCGGGGGCCGCCTCGCCGAACGCGCCCTTGAGGCGCAGCGCCTGGACCGCCTCCGGGTCGAGCCCGAGAATCTCCCCGGTGACCAGGGCGAAGTCCTCGTTCCGTTGGGGCGCCCGGCGGTACTCGGGCCGCTGCGCGCCGACCCGGACCGGCGAGGCGAGCTGCCGCACCGTGCCGAAGCGTGGGTGCTCGGTCGTGACGACGAGCTCGCGGGCGGCGGTGTGCGGCTCGGCGAGCGCCGCGGCGACGTCGTTGATGGGGCCACACGGGATGGACGCGGCGTAGAGCTCGGGCAGCCACTCGGCGACCGTCTTCCGCTTGAAGATCGCCTCCAGCTCCGGCAGCAGGTGCGCGCTGTTCTCCCGCCGCGCGGCGAAGGTGGCGTACGGCGACCCGGGCTCCGCCCACTCCGGGTGGCCGACGACCACGGCGAGGCGGGCCCAGAACTTCTCCTTGGCACAGCCGACGACCATCCAGCCGTCCGCGGCCTCGAACGCCTGGAACGGCACGAGCGAGGGGTGCGCGGAGTGGTGGGTGCGCACCGGCGCGAAGCCGGCGTTCAGGTGCCAGGTCGCCGGGTACGTGAGCATGGTGACCGCGGTGTCGTAGAGGCTCACGTCACAGTCCATGCCGCGTCCGTCGCGCCGGGCGGCGTGCACGCCGGCCAGCAGCGAGATCGCGGCGACCAGACCGCCCGAGTAGTCCACCATGGACAGGCCCGACTTGGTGGGCGGGCCGTCCGGCTCGCCGGTCAGCTCCATCCAGCCGGCGAGGCCCTGGAGCACGTAGTCGTAGCCGGGCTCCTTGCTGCGCGGGCCGGTCATCCCGAACCCGGTGAGCGAGACGCACACGATGCGTGGGTTGACGTGCTTGAGGTCGTCGTAGCGGATCCGCATCTTCGCCGGCACGTCGCCACGCAGGTTGGAGTAGACGACGTCGGAGACCGCCACCAGCTTCTCGAACACCTCGCGCCCGGCGGGCGAGGTCAGGTCGAGGGAGAGGCTTCGCTTGTTGCGGTTGAACGTCTCGAAGAAGAGCGAGTCCTCGTCCTCGGCGTACGGCGGCACGTAACGGCCGACGTCGCCGCCGACCCGCGGGTCCTCGATCTTGATCACCTGCGCGCCGAGGTCGGCCAGGTGGACGCTGCCGAACGGCCCGGCACCGTACTGCTCGACCGCGATGATCCGCAGATCCGCCAGGGGTTTCATGCCCGCGCTCCCGTCAGGTCGCCGATCAGTCCGATGATCTCCTCCTGGGCGGCCCGGGTCTCGGCCGCCGGCAGCCCGTGGGTGGGCGGGCTCAGCTTCACCGAGTCCGCGACGCCCGCGTAGGCCGCGACCCGCGCCGCCACCTGGTCACGGGTGCCGGTGAGCGTGAGCGCGTCGACCATCGGGCCGCTCACGGCGTCGGCGAGGTCGTCGGAGGAGGCGCCGGCCCGGAACGTGTCGATCACGGCCTGCTGGTCGTCCGCGAGCCCGTGGAAGGCGAAGAAGTCCGCGTACGTCTTGACCGAGGCGTAGAAGCCGACGAGCCCGGCCGAGCGGCGGTAGGCGACCGACCGGTCGGCCGAGATCGAGCAGCAGGCGGAGACGACCACGTCCACGTCTGCCCGGTTCTTCTGCTCGGCGCGCGCGATGCCGATCTCCAACTCCGGCAGGATGCGCTGCGCGAGGTAGGCGGGCGAGCAGATCTCCAGGCTGATCCAGCCATCGGCGATCTCGCCGGCGAGCCGGGTCGCGTAGGGCCCCATCGCGGCGAGGTAGACGGGGATGTCCGTGCGGGGCACCGGGAACGGCCGCTGGTAGCCACGGATGCGCATGGGCTCGAACTCTCCGTCGGCGCGGATCTCCGCGCCGGTCGTGCAGGTCTCCCAGAAGAGTCTGATGTTGCGGATCGTCTCACGCAGGTGGGGCACGGGCGTGCCGAACCGGGCGTTGTGCCAGTCCTCGTTGAGCCGCTTCACGCCGGAGCCGAGCCCCAGCACGAACCGCCCGCCGGACAGCTCGTCGACGTCGACCGCCTCCAGGGCGGTGATCATGGGGCTGCGGGTGAACGCCAGGGCGATCGCGGTGCCGATGCGGGCGCGGGTGGTGCCGGCCGCGAGCGCCGCCGCCGTGACCGTGGCGCTGCGGTGCAGCTCGGCGGTCCACAGCACCTCGGCTCCGGCCTCCTCCGCGCGGCGCCCCGCGTCGACCAGCTCCTCGAGCGTCTCGCCCCACGGCTGGAACCCGATGTGCAGCCCGGTCACGCCGGCTTCTCCAACGCGAGCGGCACCGCCGCCTCCGGGAAGAGGCCGTCGAGCTGCTCGGCGCCGCGCCGGTAGACGAAGAAGGTGCGCTTGAAGCTGCACACCTCCGTGCCGTGCTGGTTGAGGGTGCGGGTGCGCACGGTCACCACACCGGCGTGCGGGCGGCTCGCCGAGTCGCGCTTCTCCAGCACCAGTGACTCGCTGTAGAGGGTGTCGCCGGCGAACACGGGGTTCGGCAGCTTGATGTCGTCCCAGCCCAGGTTGGCGAACGCGTTCTGGGTGAGGTCTGTGACGCTCTGACCCACGGCGATCGCCAGCGTCAGCGTGGAGACGACGAGCGGGCGCCCGAACTCGGACTTCGCCGCGTACTCCGTGTTGAAGTGCATCTGGTTGGTGTTCATCGTCAGCAACGTGAACCAGGTGTTGTCGGTCTCGGTGACGGTGCGCCCGAGAGGGTGCTGGTAGACGTCTCCGGTCTCAAAATCCTCGAAGAACCGCCCGGTCCAGCCCTGCTTCACGGTCATTGACGGATCCCTTCCTTACCCCGCGACCAGCTTATTTGTCTGATCTTTTAGCCGTCAAGGTGGCGAATACCTTGTCACAGCTGCATGTCGCCCTTTAAAGGTCTGAACTTTTCCCGGATCTCGCGCTTGAGCACCTTGCCGCTCGGGTTGCGTGGCAGCGCGTCGACCACATGCCACTCCCGGGGCACCTTGTACCTGGCGACGTGCGCGCGGACGTACGCGTCCAGGTCCGCCACGTCGAGGACCTGGTCGGGCCGGGACACCACGAAGGCGACGACGCGCTCGCCGTACACCTCGTCGGGCAGCCCGACCACGGCGACCTCGTGCACCGGCGGGTGCCGGGCGATAGCCTCCTCGATCTCCCGCGGAAAGATGTTCACCCCACCCGCGATGATCATGTCGGTCTTGCGGTCGACGATCGAGATGAAGCCCTCCTCGTCACGCACCGCGATGTCGCCGACGGAGAAGAAGCCGTCGTCGTCGAACCCGGCGCGGGTGGCGTCCTCGTCCTCGAGGTAGCCGCCGAGGAGCATCGGCGAGCGGGCGAAGAGCTCACCCGGCTCGCCGGGGGCGACCTCGTTGCCGTCGTCGTCCTTGAGCCGCACCTCGTTCATGAACCACGGGTGCCCCACGCTGCCGGCCTTGGCGAGCGCGAACTCCGGCCGGAGGTTGGTGACGACCGAGCACTCCGTCGACCCGTACAGCTCGTGCACCTCGACGCCGGGGAACGCCGCGACCACCCACTCCTTGAGCGCCACCGGCAGCGCGGCGGCGTTGAAGTAGAGCGTCTTGAGCGCGGACAGGTCGTAGCGCGCCATCGGCTCCTCGCAGACCCGGCGGATCTGCGCGGCGTGCGTCGGCACCAGGAACACCGTCTCCGCCCGGCTGCTCTCCATCATCGCGAGCAACGCCTCCGGGTCCCAGGAGCGCAGCACGGAGCAGTTGCCGCCGAGCCACGGCGCGGCGTACGCGAAGGCGAAACCGGCGCCGTGGTACATCGGGGCCACCGCGATCGTCCGCCGGCCCGGACCGAGCCCGTAGTCGAGCCCGATACCGAAGATCGTCAGCACCCGGCCCCGGTGGTGCAGCAGCACGCCCTTGGGACGGCCCGTGGTGCCGGAGGTGTAGGTGACGCAGAACGGGTCCAGCTCGCTGACGGGGACGGCGGGGTCGACTGGGCGGCCCGATTCGAGGAACGTCTCGTAGCGCTCGCCCGCCTCGCCCCCGAAGCTCAGCACGAAGGGCAGGTCGTCGAGCAGACCGTCCACATTGGCCGCCAGCTCGTCGGCCAGGATGATGCCCCGGACACCGGCGTGCCCCAGGATGTACGCGTTGTCGGCGGCGTTGTTGCGGGTGTTGAGCGGGACGGTCGGAATGCCGGCCTTGGCCATCGCGGCGGCGATCTCGAAGAACTCGGCGCGGTTGTTGCTGAGCACGGCGACCCGCTCGCCGGGCCGGACGCCACGGGCGAGCATCGCCGACGCGAGCTGGTTGGAGCGGCGGTCCAGCGCTCCGAAGGTCACGCTCCGATCGCCGTCGACCAGGGCCACCCGGTCCGGCACCGCCCGGCCGAACTCCCGGATCCCGCCCGCCATGTGCAGCTGTGCCCCCATCACCCTTCCCTTCCACGCGTGAGCATGACCGCCTCGACCTCGGCCACCAGCCGATCCTCGCCGTCGACCGCGGTCCACCGGTAGTCTCGGACCACCTTGCCGCTGGACGTGGTGCGCCCCGCCAGCGGCTCGATCCGGACCCGCAGCGTCGCACCGGCGCGCACCTGCGCGAGGAACCGGGCCCGACGCAGCTCCAGCAGGGCCACCGCGTCGTCGAGCGCGCCGGACTGCTCGACCAGACCGCCCATCAGCAGCAGCACCCCCTGCCCGGGCAGGGGCGGGCCGTCCCCGCCCGGCGGCGGGTTGAACAGCGGATGGGTGTAGCCGGCGCGGCCTACCAGCGTGGCGATCAGATCGTCGGTGACCGCCAGCGCCGGCGACTCAACCCAGGCGTCGGACATCGACGTCACCCCAGACGGGTTCGCGCTTCTCGACGAAGGCGCGGTACCCCTCGGCCACCTCGCCCACCTCTTCGTGCAGCAGAGAGAACAGGTCCCGCTCGTAGCGCAGGCCCTCCTCCACGGTCAGCGTGCGGGTCGCGTTCATCAGCCGCTTGGTGACGGCCAGCGCCGGTCGGGACCGGCCGCGCAGCGACCCGAGCCACTTCTCGACCTCGCCGTCAAGATCTGCCAGGGGTACGGACGCCAGAGCGACGCCCCACTCGACCATCTTCGGCCCGTCCAGCCAGAGCGGCGTGAGCAGGAGCGCCTTGGCCCGCTGGTCGCCCAGCTTGCGCGGCGCGCGCTGGGTCGACCCGCCGCCGGGCGGCACACCGAAGTCGACGTGGATGTCGCCGACCTTCGCCTCGTCCGCCGCGACGACGAGGTCGCAGGCGAGGATCAGCTCGAATCCGCCCGCCCGGGCCAGGCCGTTGACCCGGGCGACCACCGGCACGCCCAGGTCCTCGATCCGGGCCAGCACCGCGTGGTAACGCCGCAGGAACGGCAGGAATGTCCCCTGTGGATCGTCGAAGCACGTCCCGAGGAAGTCGATGTCCATTCCCACGCAGAACGCCCGCTGCCCGGCGCCCGTGACCACGACGGCGCGCAGGGAGCGGTCCCCCTCGGCGGCGTCCAGGGCGGCGTCGAATCCGTCGAGCGCCTGCGGGGTGAGGCTGTTGAGGGACGTCGGTCCGTCCAGGACGATCGTCATCACCTGGTTCAGGACTGAGTGCCGGACCGTCGTCACAACGTCGCCCCGCCCAGGTAGCCCTCCGCCTCGACCTGCTCGCGGACCTCGGCCGCCGGGCCCTCCCGGAGCACCTGGCCCCGGGCCATCAGCACGGCGCGGTCGGCGACCGGGAGCACCGCGCGGGCGTTCTGTTCCGCGACGAGCACCGTCAGACCTTCGTCACGCAGGCGGGCGATCGTCTCGACGATGCTGGCGACGACCATCGGGGCGAGGCCCATCGAGGGCTCGTCGAGCACCAGCACGCGCGGATCGGCGGCCAGCGACCGGGCGATCGAGAGCATCTGCTGCTCGCCGCCGGACATCGTGCCGGCCGCCTGCCGCGACCGGCGGCCCAGCACCGGGAAGAGGTCGAAGGCCCGCTCCACCCGGCGGTCGCGCTCGGCCCGGTGCAGACGGCCGGCACCCACGTGCAGGTTCTCGAGCACGGTCAGGTCCGGGAAGAGGGCCCGGCTCTCCGGCACCAGCCGCAGGCCCCGGCGGGCGACCTTCTGCGCCGGCAGGCCGCTGATGTCGACGCCGCCGACCCGGACCCGGCCCGACGACGCCCGGATCAGCCCGGAGACGCCGCCGAGCAGCGACGTCTTGCCCGCGCCGTTCGCGCCGAGCAGGGCCACCACCTGGCGCTCCGGGACCACGAACGAGACGCCGCGGACCGCGACGACGTTGCCGTACGCGACGGTGAGGTTCTCGATCTCCAGCGCGGCTGTCACGACTCCTCCACACCGACGTAGGCGGCGCGGACCGCCGCGTCCTCGCGGATCTCGGCCGGCGTGCCGCGAGCGATGACCTTGCCGAAGTCGAGGACGACGACGGAGTCCGCCATGCCGAGCGCCAACTCCAAATGGTGCTCGATGAGCAGGACGCCGAGGTCGTACTCGGCGCAGAGCCGGCGGACGAGGTCGGCGAGCGCGTCGGCCTCCGCCTCGCCGAGGCCCGCCGCCGGCTCGTCGAGCAGCAGCACGCGTGGCTGCGCGGCGAGGCAGCGGGCGATCTCGACCCGCCGTTCGTCGGCGAGCGGGAGGTCCACCGGCCGGGCCACCCCGCGCCCGGCCAGCCCCACCTGCTCCAGCAGCTCGTCCGCCTGGGCACGCAGCGCCGCCTCCTCGCGCCGCGCCCCGGGCGTGCGCAGGGTGCCGCGGACGAAGCCGGCCTTCGTGCGGCCGTGCGCGCCGACCATCACGTTCTCGGCGACCGTCAGCCCACCGAACGGTCGGGTGTGCTGGAAGGTGCGCACCACGCCCATCCGGTTGAACTGGTCCGGTCGCCGGCCGGTGACGTCCGCGCCGGAGACCAGCACCCGGCCCTCGTCCGGCCGGTCGACGCCGGTCAGGCAGTTCACCAGCGTGCTCTTGCCCGCACCGTTGGGGCCGAGCACGAGGGTCACCTCGCCCGCCCGGATCTCGACGTCCACGTCGGACACCGCGGTGACGCCGCCGAAGCGGCGGGTCACACCGCGGCCCGCGAGCACCGGTTCCGCGCTCATGCCGGCTCCTTCACGGTTTCGCTGCGTAGACGCCGCAGGGGCTTGGCCACGAGCCGGCCGACCGAGGCGAGGCCGCCCGGCAGCAGCGCGAGCACGAGAATCAGGACCAGGCCGTACGAGAGCAGGCGGTACTGCTCGTAGCTGCGGCCCAGCTCGGGTGCGAGCACCAGGAACACCGCACCCACCACCGCGCCGGTCGGCGAGCCGAGGCCGCCGATCACCACCATGATGAGCAGGTTGAAGGAGAGGTTGAACGAGAACGACGTCTCGGTCACCGAGCCCTGGTAGAGCGCGAACAGCCAGCCGGAGACACCGGCCAGGGCGGACGCGATGCCGAACACCGCGACCTTGGTGCGGGCCAGGTCGACCCCGCACGCGGAGGCCGCGACCGAGTCGTCGCGCAACGCCGCGATCGACCGCCCGAACCGCGACCGGACCAGCAGCGTGGAGGCGACCAGCACGAGCACCACGAGCGCCCAGACGACGACGAAGAACGTCTGTGAGTCGCCGAGGTCGAGCGAGCCGATGGCGAGCGGGGGCACGCCGTACCAGCCGTCGGGGAGCACCGTACGGGTCAGCTCGGTGAAGACGAGCCCGAACGCGAGCGTCACCAGAGCCAGGTAGTGGCCGGTGATCCGCAGCGCGCACCACCCGAGCAGCAGGCCCACGACCGTCGACGCGGCCACCGCCACGATCCCGGCGGAGACGGAGCCCATCCCTCGGTCCACGGTCAGGTACGCGGTGCTGAACGCGGCGATGCCGAGCAACCCGGCCTGACCCAGTGAGATCTGGCCGGCCGCGCCGAACAGCAGCGTGAGCCCGACCGCCGCGATCGCGTAGATGCCCGACAGCGTGCCGAGCTGGAGGCGGTAGAACGAGTCCTGGGTCGTCGCGAAGAGCAGCACCAGGACGCCGATCACCACCGGCGCCACCCAGGGCGACATCCGCGGCATGAACCGGCTCATGCGCGGCTCACCGCCTCCCGGCCGAACAGGCCCTTCGGCCGCAGCACGAGCGCCAGCGCGAGCGCACCGTAGAGCACGACGTCAGACCATTCCGCGGACAGCGCGGCCACCAGCCAGGAGTCCAGCAGGCCGACGACCAGGCCGCCGATCAGCACGCCGGTCGTCGACGAGAAGCCGCCGATGATGGCCGCGGCGAACGCGCGAACGCCGAAGTCGAGCGCGTAGAACCCGCCGGCGAGGACGATCGGGGCGATGGCGATGCCGCCGATGGTGACCAGCGCCGAGGCCATCGCGACGGCGCTCAGCGACACGACGTTCGGGTCGATGCCGCTCAGCCGGGCACCGACCGGGCTCTGCGCGGTCGCCCGCCAGGCCCGGCCGTACCAGGTGAACCGGAGGAAGAGCAGGAGCGCCGCCGCGGCGAGCACCGCGAGTCCGATGACCCAGAAGGACTGGATCTGCCACCGGCCGCCGAGGAAGCCCACCGACTGGTTCGGGTCACCGGTGAACGGGTTCATCGGCCGCGGGTTGGGTCCCCAGATGAGGACCCTCCCCTGGCCGATGACGATGGAGACGCCGACGCTGGCGATGAGCGGGCCGACCAGGCCCATCCGGGCCGCCGGGCGCAGGGCCAACCGCTCGTACCCCGCCCCGAAGGCGGCGCCGGCGAGGACCGCCAGCACCACCGCCAGGACGAAGGGCACGCCGAACGACGTCAGCGACAGCACCACCAGACCGGCCACCGCCAGCTGTTCGCCGAGGGCGAAGTTGAGCATGCCGGACGAGACGTAGATCAGGTGATACCCGAGCGCGATGAGCGCGAAGATCACGCCGTACGTCAGGCCGGTCGCGAAGACCTGCGGGTAGTCGACGCCTCCCACGTTCCCTACTTCCGCGTGTCGAAGACGACCTGGAATGCGCCGTTCTTGATCTGGACGATGTAGAACAGCGGGCCGTTCGGGATGCCGTTGTGGTTGTCCGCCGCGAAGTCGTACGTGGCGACCACGCCGTCAAGGGCCGGCATGTCGATGAGACCCTTCCGGATCGACTCGCCGTCGGTCTTGCCGCCGGCGGCCTCGATGGCACCCTTGAGGGCGTACGCCGAGTCGTAGGCGAAGGCGGCGAACTGCGTCGGCGCGCTGTTGTACTTGGCCTTGAACGCGTCCAGGAAATCCTTCTGCACGGGCGGCGGCTCGGCCGTGTTGTAGGTCGAGTCCGAGTACGCTCCCTCGGCCGCGGGACCGGCCAGCTCCGCGAACCGCGGCCCGGCGATGGCGGACGAGGCGATCATCGGCACCGTCCAGCCGGACTGGTGGACGGCCTTGGCGACAGAGCTCGCGGCCGGGTCGCCGACCCAGACGACCACCGCCTCGGCGCCTGCGGCACGTACCCGCTGCACCTGGGCGTCGGCGTTGGTGTCGTTGTTCTCGATGCCTTCCTCGGCCACGATCTGCAGGCCGTACTCGGAAGCGAACCGCTTGATGTAGGCGAGGTTGCCGGTGCCGTACGGCTGGCGGTCGTAGACGACGCCGACCTTGGTGACCTTGAGCTGGTCCTTGACGAAGTCCAGCACCGACTTGACCTCGACCTCCTCGCGGGGTGTCGTGTGGAAGACGTAGCTCTCCGGCTTGCCCTCCCAGATGGCCTTGCTGGTGAGGGTCAGGTTGGGCATCTTGGCCCGCTCGACGATCGGCTGGATCGCGAGGGCCGGCACGGTGATGGACGGTCCGATGATGGCGACGACCTTGTCCTCGGAAATCAGCCGGTTGGCCAGGGGCACGGACTTGGTCTCGTCGACCTCGTCGTCGTAGATGACGAACTCGACCTTGCGGCCGGAGATGCCGCCGGCCGCGTTGATCCGTTCCTGAGCGAGCTCCAAGGCCTGCTTCTGCGGCTCACCTACGAAGGCGAACCGGCCCGAGATGCCGAGGATCGCGCCGATGCGTATGGTCCCGGTCTCGCCGGAGCCGCCGTCCGCATCACCGTCGTCGCCGCACGCGGCGAGGGTGAGGGAAACGGCGGCCGTCGCGAGCACCGCGGCAAGGCGACGCCACATGGTGCCTCCACTGGTGGCTGGGATGGGATTGACGTGAGAAGTTGTGGGGCAGCATCAAACAACAGACCTTTACAGGTCAACCCTTTTCGTCAGACTATTTGCTGCGGAACCCGGAACGTTGCGCCGCCGTAACAGGAGGACCCCGATGAAAGTTGAGCGACGGCTCGTCCTGCACGACGTCGCCGACGCGGTCTCGGCGGCGGGGGTCCGCACGGTGTACGGCGTGCTCGGCGACGGCAACCTGCACCTCGCGCTCGCCCTCGGGCAGGTCGGGGTTGAGTGGGTGTCGGCCCGGCACGAGCAGGAGGCCGTGGCCATGGCCGACGGCGCGGCCCGGCGCACCGGCGACCTCACCGCCGCGTCGGTGACACACGGGCCCGGGCTGACCAACGCGATGACCGCCCTGACCGCGGCGGCGCTCGCCGGATCGCCGGTCCTGTTGCTGCTCGGCGATACCCCACGAACGACCCGCCACCACGGGCAGGACGTGCCGCAGGAGCCGTTCGTCCGGGCCGCCGGCGCCCTCTGGGTGCCGGTCCGCCTGCCGCAGACGGTGGCCGAGGATGTCGCCGTGGCCGCCCGGGCGGCCCGGACGCGTCGCCTTCCGGCGGTGCTCAACCTGCCGGTCGACCTCCAGAACAGTCCGCCCGGCGGAGTTGCCGGTCGGGCGTTCGGCGGGCCCGCGGTGGCCGAGTTGCCGGTCGTGGCGCCGCCGCGAGAGCCGTCGGCGGCGGAGGTGGAGCGGCTTGCCGAGCGCCTGGCGAAGGCCCGGCGACCCTTGGTGCTCGCCGGGCGCGGCGCCCTCGCCGCCGCCGCGGACCTCGTGGCGGTGGCCGCGCTGGGCGGGGCGTGGCTCGGCACGACCTTGCTGGCCAAGGACCTGTTCCGGGGACGACCCGGTGACCTCGGTGTGGTGGGCGGGTTCGCCTCGGCGGAGGCGCGCGCGGCATTGGTCGACGTCGACCTCGTGCTGGCCTTCGGTGCGTCCCTCAACCGCTTCACCACCGCGAACGGCACGGTGTGCCCGCACGCGCGGTGGGTCCAGGTCGAGCGGGATCCGACGGCGGTCGGGCACACCACCGTCCCGGACGACGCCGTGCTCGCGGACGCCGGCCGCACCGCCGCCGCACTGGTCGCCCAGCTCCGGTCAGGTGCCGAGGGAGTCGTGCCGCCGCCCGCCGTACCCGTGCCGGGGACACCGCCGGGCCGGCGGACCGGCCGGCCGCCGTCGGGGATCGATCCACGGGTGGTGCTGCGCGCCGCCGACCGGGCCCTGCCGGCGCGACGCGGTCTCGTCGTCGGTATCGGCCATTACAGCGGGTTCGGCGCGCTCGGCGTCACCGTCGCGGACCCGCGCGACCTCGTGCTCCCCTGGCAGTTGGGCAGCGTCGGCCTGGCGCTGCCGGTCGGACTCGGCGTGGCGCACGTGCGGCCGACGCAGCCCACCCTGGTCGTCGAGGGCGACGGCGGCGTGCTGATGAACCCGGGCGGGCTCGACACCCTCGCCCGGCTCGGCCTTCCGGTGCTCGTGCTGGTCCTCGACGACGGGGCGTACGCCGCCGAGGCGCACCTGCTGCGCCGCACCGGGCACGACGACACGCCGGCCCTCTTCCCCCGCCGCGACCTGGCGGCGCTCGCCCGGTCGCTGGGCCTGCGAGCCGCGACCGCCCGCACCGAGGAGGAGCTGGCCGCGGCGCTCGACACGCTGCTGCCGCTCGACGCGCCGGCCCTGCTGCACGCACACACCGACCTCGAGGTCGTGCACGAGGAGGTGTTCACGGCCCTGTCGGGCTAGGTCGCTGCTCGTCGCTGGCGGTCTATCCGGGTGTACGTCGAGCGGAGGTGCTGGAGGTGCGCGTGCTGCGCCTCCCGCGCCCCGTCGGCGTCGCCGTCGGCCACCGCGGCGAGGATCTCCCGGTGGTCGCGGTCGACCCGGAACCAGAACCGACGGGACGCCTGAACGCGCAGGAAGCGCTCGTTGAGAACGCCGAACATCGGGTGGGTCACCGCCTCCAGCATCGGATTGCCGGCGGCGCGCAGCAGGCACACATGGAAGTTGCGGTTGGCCTCGAAGACGTGCTCGGCGTCGACCGTGCGCGGGTCGAACAGCGACTGCCGGAGCACCTCGAGGTCGTCGGCGGTGCGGCGCCGGGCGGCGAGGCCCGCGGCCGGCACCTCCAGCATGTCCCGGACCTCCAGCAGGTCGCCGACGGAGCCGCTGCGTGACGCGGTCAGCAGCGAGAAGCTCGCTTGCAGGTAGGAGCTGATCTGGTGGGGCTCGGGGCGGACGACGAACGTGCCCCCGGCCACGCCGCGGACCGTCGTGACGAGGTGCTGGCTCGACAGCACGCGCAGCGCCTCCCGCACCGTGCTGCGACTGACGCCGTAGAGCGCGCACAGTTCCGGCTCGGTCGGCAGGCGGTCGCCTGGGGCGAACGTGCCGGCCAGGACCTGCTCCCGTAGCCGGTCGGCGAGCTCCTGATAGGCGGGGGCGGCCGCGGAGACGCGAGTGTTCACGCAAGAACCTTACCGGTTGTGTTCCGACAAAAGTCTGATGTTAGATGGCCCCATGCCGCTAACGCTCAACGGGCCCGATCGCACGGCACTCCTGGTCGTCGACATGCAGAACGGCTTCTGCCATCCCGAGGGCTCCTTCGCAAAGCTGGGACTGGACGTATCGCTGTGCACCGCGGCGATCGCGGGTTGCCAGCGGCTCGTCGACGCGGCACGCGCCGCCAGGGTGCCGGTAATCTACACGCGGTACGTGTATCGCGCGGACTACCGGGACGGCGGTGTGCTCGTCCACGAGCTCATGCCCGCGCTCGCATCGACCGGGTCGCTCGCCGCCGGCACGTGGGACGCCGAGCTCGTCGACGAGCTGCCCGCGACCACCGACGACTTCGTCATCGACAAGAACCGCTACTCGGCCTTCTACGGCACTGGCCTGGAGCCGGTGCTGACCAGCCTGGGGGTCGACAACCTGGTGATCTGCGGCGTCACGACGAACATGTGCGTCGAGACGACGGCCCGCGACGCGAGCCAGCGTGACTACCGGGTCTTCGTCGTGTCGGACGCGACCGGGGAGCTGGAGAAGGCGCGTCATGATGCGGCCCTTGTGACGCTCGGCTTCGGCTTCGGCGCCGTCGTGGACACGGGCGCCGTCGTGGACGCCTGGTCCGCCGCCTGACCCGCACGATCTTCGGACGGGTGCGCGGCAGCGGCCCGGCGGCGGTGGTAGGCGTGGGCGGCGAGCAGCAGGGTGACCGTCCACAGCGGCCAGAACGCCATCGGGAGGACGGCCAGGTCGCCGTCGGCGATGAGCCGCAGGGCCTCGCTGTCGGTGAGGAAGCTCGCGCTCGCCGCGCCGACCGCCAGCGCGACGGCCGCCGCCGGGATCGTGGCCAGGCGCACGGGCACCCGGCGGCCGGCCAGGCCGGGCATCCAGCGCGGGAACCGCTCGCCCCACGGGCGCAGCAGGCCGATGGTCAGGACGCTGCCGATCAGGGCGAAGCCGCCGAGACCGGTGGCCGCCCAGACCAGGTCCGGCTCGTCGAGGGTCGCCCGGTCGATGCCGAGCGGGATGCCGACCGCCCAGGTCAGCCGCGTCAGCCCGTAGAACGCCGGCACGGCCGCCGCGACGTAGGTCACCCACGGGCCCCAGCGGACCGGGCCGGCGGACGAGGCGCGGCCCTGCCAGGTCAGCAGCGCCCGCCCGAGCAGCAGGCCGCCGACGATCGCCGACAGCTCGTTGGCCGTGGTCCAGTTGAAGATCACGCCGTAGTCGATCTCCGATGGCCAGCCGAACGGCGCGCCGATCAGCAGCATCGGGGCGTAGCCGGC
Source organism: Asanoa sp. NPDC050611 (assembly GCF_040654855.1). Taxonomy (NCBI): domain Bacteria; kingdom Bacillati; phylum Actinomycetota; class Actinomycetes; order Micromonosporales; family Micromonosporaceae; genus Asanoa; species Asanoa sp. NPDC050611. Next base: position 3,145 of record NZ_JBFAIU010000156.1, on the reverse strand, counting down.
GATCGCCAGGATGTGCGCGCCGGGCACCAGGAAGACCAGCGCCGCCACGATCGTCCAACCGATCCCGAGCACCGCGGCGCGCACCGCGCGCGGTGGTCGCGGCGGCTGCGTGACCGCCAGCGCGAGCACGCCCGCGGCGAGCAGCACCACGGCGAACACCGCGGCGCCGACGTCGGCGGGCACCGCGCGCAGCGGGTGCGTCTGGTCGTCGGGGTTGTTGACGCCGAACGGGTAACCGTCGCCGGTCACCGCCCAGACCAATGCGACGACGCCGTAGGCCAGGGCCCAGGCGGCGGCCAGAGAACCGGCCAGGTTGCGGGAGTTCGTCATGCCACCCACGCTCCCGCCGGCGCGGCGCCGGATCCTCCCCGCGCGGGGTGGACCGGCTCCCCTGCGCGGGGGAGCTCACCCGGCGGGCGTGACGAAGCCCGACTCGTACGCGGTGATGACGGCCTGGACCCGGTCGCGGGCGCCGAGCTTGCCGAGCACGTTGCCGACGTGGGTCTTGACCGTCTCGGCGCCGACCACCAACCGCTCGGCGATCTCCGCATTGGACAGTCCGGCCGCCATCAGGCGCAGCACCTCGGCCTCGCGCGCGGTGAGCCGGGCCGTCCGTCGGTCGGCGGTGCCACCGCGGGCGGCGACCAGCCGGCGGATCGCGGCCGGGAACAGCAGCGAGTCGCCGCGCGCGACCAGGCGGATCGCGTCGACCACCTCGGCCGGCCGGGCGCGCTTGAGCAGGAACCCGCTGGCGCCGGCGCGCAGGGCGTCGTACACGTGGTCGTCGTTCTCGAACGTGGTGACGACGATGACCCGGGGCGGCGCGGCCGCGGTGGCGAGCAGGTGCCGGGTGGCCTGGATCCCGTCCACGTCGGGCATCCGGACGTCCATCAGCACCACGTCGGGCCGGTGCCGGGCGACCAGCGGCGGCACCTCGGAGCCGTCGCCCGCCTCGGCCACCACCTCGAGGTCCGGCTCGGCGTCGACGATCGTCCGCAGGCCGACGCGGACCAGCGCGTCGTCGTCGACGATCAGCACCCGTACCACCGTCATGACCCTCCCGTCGGCAGCCGCACCGCGACCGTGAACTGTCCGTCCGCGCGCCCGGCCGCCATCCGCCCGCCGAGCACGTCGACCCGCTCCCGCATGCCGGCCAGGCCACGGCCGGACGGGTCGACGGGCTGGTCCCGGGTCACGGGGTTCGCCACCTCGATCCGCAGCGACCGGTCCACGACCGCGATCCGCACGGTAACCGGCACGGCGCCGGCGTGCCGCACCGCGTTCGTCAGCGCCTCCTGCACGATCCGGTAGCCCTCGCGCGACAGCGCCGCCGGAACGCTGGCGAGCGGACCGGCACGGGTCAGCGCGACGCGCAGGCCGGCGCCGGTGACGTCCGCGACGACGCGGTCGATGTCGGCCAGCGTCCGTTGCGGCGCGGGGCGTTCAGCCCGTTCGGCGTCCCGGAGCAGGCCGAGCACGTGGTCGAGGTCGTCCATCGCCGCCCGGCCGGCCTCCTCGATGGCTACCAGCGCCCGCCGGACGAACTCCGGGTCGTCGAGGGCGCGCTGCGCGGCCGCCGCCTGCAGCGTGGTCACCGTCAGCGCGTGGCCGACCGAGTCGTGCAGCTCGCGGGCGAGCCGGGTGCGCTCGACGAGATGCCCGGCGCGGGCTTCCAGGGCGGCGATCCGTTCGGCCGGCGAGGGACCGAGCAGCGTCGGCGCGAGCTGGGCGGCGAGCGCGCCGAGCCCGGCGACCGCGTAACCGAGCAGGACCAGCAGGACGATCCCGACACCGGTGAGGGCGGCCGGGCTCCAGTCGGCGAACGGCAGGCCGACGCGGTCGACGCGGTCGCCGGCGAACCACTGCAGCACGAAGACCAGCGCCATCGGCAGCGCGCTGAACAGGGCGAGCCCGACGAGGGCGCCGAAGAGCAGGTGCAGGCCGTACCAGAGGGCGCCGCGCAGGGTGGTCTCCCGGTCGGCCGGACCGGCCGGGTCCGGCAGGTCGACGCCGAGCAGCCCGCGGGCCGCGACGATCTCGACGGCGCGGGTGCCGCCGAGGAACGCGGGCGTCACACCGATCACGGCGCCGACGAGGACCAGTACCCAGACGGCCGGCTTCGGCAGGTCGTCGCTGGTCAGCATGCTCACGAAGACGACCGCGAGCAGCACGTACGGCAGCGCGATCACGCCGCCGAGCAGCAGATGCACCCCACGCCGATAGGTCGACCCCCGCACCAACGCTTTGCTCTGCATCCACATACGCACCACCCCGCTAAAAGGGTGGTGCGTATGTGGCGGCAGAGCAAAGTCAGCTCAGCAACGACTGGGCCTCGTTGATCGGGATCGCGAAACCGATGCCGATGCTCCCGCCGCCCTGGCTGGTCGAGGCGTTGGCGACGTTGATCGCGATGACCTGGCCGGCGGCGTTGACCAGCGGGCCGCCCGAGTTGCCGGAGTTGATCGGCGCGTCGGTCTGGATCAGGCCGGACAGTCCCAGGTCCTGCGCATTGCGGTCCAGCGCCGAGACGATGCCCGAGGTGACGGTGCCGGACAGGCCCAGCGGGCTGCCGAAGGCCAGCACGGTGTCGCCGACCCGCACGTTCGCGCTGTCGCCCAGCGTCGCCGGGGTCAGGCCGCTCGGGTCGACCCGCAGCAGGGCCAGGTCGTGGCTCGGGTCCGTGCGCAGGATCTGCGCGGGCAGCGAACGTCCGTCGGAGAGCTGCACGGTCGCGCCGCCGCGGGACTGCTCGACGACGTGGTTGTTCGTGATGATCCGGCCCTGGTCGTCGACGATCACGCCGGAGCCCTCGACGGTGCCCTGCGGCACCTGCACGGTGATCGTGACCACGCTCGGCGACGTGCGGGCGGCGACCGAGGCCATCGTCGCCGACTGGGTGGACACGTTCGTCGCGTCGGCCGTGGCGGCGCTCGCGGCCGGTGGGGACTGGTCGGCGTGGGCGCCGATCACGCCGCCGGCGACGCCGCCACCGACGGCCAGCACGAGGACGCCCGCCGCGGTCGCGGCCAGCCGCCCGCCGCGGCGCGGTTGGGGTGGCGGTCCGGCCGGCGCGGCGCCGTAGGGGTTGTGGCTCCAGGGCGGGACCGGCCCGCCGGCCGCGGTCAGCGGGGCTGGTAGGTCAGGC
>NZ_JBFAIU010000155.1:0-17253 GCF_040654855.1 Asanoa sp. NPDC050611 | reverse complement strand
TGTTTACGTCTACGCCGCCCCCCGAGATCTACCCCTCGTCCATTACACTCTTTCCCTACCCGCCGCTCTTCCGATCTGCTCCTGCAGGTAGATCTGCCGTAGGCGCTCCCGGGCGCGGAAGGCGAGCGCCGCGACCCCGCCGGGCGTCAGGCCGAGCCGCCCGGCCACCTGGGCCGGCGACTCACCCTGCACGGCGGTGTGCCAGAGCACCGCCCGCCAGCGCTCGGGAAGCCGGGCGAAGGCCCGGGCCGCGTAGAGCCGGTCGAGCTGGGCCACCGTCGGGTCGGCGAACGGCACGCCGGCCTCGTACCGGCTCAGGTCGTCGGTGAACTCGACCCGCTGCTCGGCGCGGAGCCGGTCGTACCGCAGGTGCCGCAGGGTCGTGTAGAGGTAGGGCCGGAACGCGCGTGCGGGCCCGCGGCCGTCCCGGAGCAGGGCGAGCACCTTGGCGAAGGTCTCCGCGACGAGGTCGTCCGCGTCGGCCCGGTCCCGGACCAGGGTGCCGGCGAGCCGGCGTACGCCGCTCGCGTGCCGGACATAGAGGGTGCCGAAAGCGCCGGTGTCCCCGGAGCGGACGGCGGCGACCAGGTCCGCATCGGATGGTTCGTCGTCGCCGTCGCTGGGTTCCGGTCGTAGGTCGGTTGTCGTGGGGCTGGTCATGCCGCCTCCAGGGGGAGGAATGGGGCGGAAATGCCTATAGGGAACGTGAGGGAGAAAACCCTCGTTATGAGGAAAAGCGTAGGTCACTCCGTAGCGTGAGGGAAGAGGCGTTTTGGCAGCCCGGGGCGCCGATGGGTGGGTCCGCAGCGGGCCGGGCGGTGACCCGTGTGAGGCGCCCGTGCGCGAATCTGCGTGGGAGAGCGCGGTTTCCAGCGGTGGATTCCAAACCCACCGTCCCTTGTGCAGATTTTCACAACCGGCCGCGCTGCCCTGAACGCTCCTTCGGTTTAGTCTGAGTTGAACCCCGAGATGCACCGGCGTGGCGTGAGCCCGCCCTCGTTCGTGCACCCATAGGTCAGCGTCGACCATGAGGAGTTCACCATGACAGTCCCGGCCACCCTTCCCGGCGCCGACGAAGCACCGACTTCGCACCCGCGCCTCCTCGCCTGGGTGAAGGAGGTTGCCGAGCTCACGACACCCGATCGCGTGGTGTGGGTCGACGGGTCCGAACAGGAGTGGACCCGGCTGACCGACGAGCTCGTCGAGGCCGGCACGCTCGTCCGTCTCAATCAGACGAAACGCCCCAACTCGTTCTGGGCGCGCACCGACCCGACCGACGTCGCACGGGTCGAGGAGCGCACGTTCATCTGCTCGGTCGACGAGGCCGACGCCGGGCCCACCAACAACTGGATGGCGCCCGACCAGATGAAGCGGGAGATGACAGACCTCTACCGCGGTTGCATGCGCGGCCGGACGATGTACGTCATCCCGTTCTGCATGGGCCCGATCGAGGCCGCGAACCCGATGTTCGGCGTCGAGATCACCGACAGCGCGTACGTGGTCGCCTCGATGCGCATCATGACCCGGATGGGCACCACGGTGCTGCGGGCGATGGGCGACGACGCCGACTTCGTGCCGGCGCTGCACTCGCTCGGCGCCCCGCTCGCACCGGGTGAGCAGGACGTGCCCTGGCCCTGCAACGAGACCAAGTACATCTCGCACTTCCCGGAGACCCGGGAGATCTGGTCGTACGGCTCCGGCTACGGCGGCAATTCGCTCCTTGGCAAGAAGTGCTACTCGTTGCGAATCGCCAGCGTCATGGCGCGGGACGAGGGCTGGCTCGCCGAGCACATGCTCATCATGAAGCTGACGTCGCCCGAGGGCGTGGTCAAGTACGTCGCCGGCGCGTTCCCGTCGGCGTGCGGCAAGACGAACCTCGCGATGCTCGAGCCGACGATCCCCGGCTGGAAGGTCGAGACGATCGGCGACGACATCGCCTGGATGCGGTTCGGCCAGGACGGCCGCCTCTACGCGGTCAACCCCGAGTTCGGCCTGTTCGGCGTCGCGCCGGGCACGGACTACAAGACCAACCCCAACGCGATGCGTACGCTCGCCCGCGGCAACTCGGTCTTCACCAACGTCGCGCTGACCGACGACGGCGACATCTGGTGGGAGGGCATGGGCGAGCCGCCCGCGCACCTGACCGACTGGAAGGGCAACTCCTGGACGCCGGAGGGCGGCGAGCTGTCGTCCCACCCGAACAGCCGGTTCTGCACGCCGATCGAGCAGTGCCCGATCATCGCGCCGGAGTACACCGACCCGCAGGGCGTGCCGATCGACGCGATCCTGTTCGGCGGTCGACGCAAGACGACGATCCCGCTGGTGACCGAGGCGCGCGACTGGGTGCACGGCGTCTACCTGGGCGCGACGCTCTCGTCGGAGACCACCGCGGCCGCGGCCGGCCAGGTCGGCGTCGTGCGGCGCGACCCGATGGCGATGCTGCCCTTCATCGGCTACAACGCCGGCGACTACTTCGCGCACTGGATCGAGATGGGCAAGGGTGCCGGCGCGGACGCCGACAAGCTGCCGAAGATCTTCTACGTCAACTGGTTCCGCCGCGACGCGGACGGCGGCTTCCTGTGGCCGGGCTTCGGCGAGAACTCCCGGGTTCTCAAGTGGATCGTCGAGCGGATCGACGGTCGCGCGGCGGCCGTGGAGACGGCGATCGGCCACGTGCCGACCGTCGACGCGCTCGACCTGTCCGGCCTCGACGTCGACCCGACCGCGATCGCGGCCGCGTTGCGCGTCGACGCCGACGAGTGGCGGGCCGAGATCCCGCAGGTCACCGAATGGTTCGAGAAGTTCGGCGACAAGCTGCCCGGCGTGCTCTGGGCCGAGCTCGACGCGCTGAAGGCCCGGCTTACCTAGTTTTTCGCTCGGGAGGCCCGCAGTGGCGGGCCTCCCTACACTCACGGCATGCCCCAGACGGTGCGCGCGTTGGTCGCGCTCCTCTACGCGACGGCCGCCGCCACCGTCGCGGTCGAGCTGCTCAACCTGTTCTACGCGCCCGATCCCGGCTTCGGCCTCGCGGTGCGCACCGGCTGGGCCGCACTGCGGTCGCTCGGCTTCCTGATCCTGGTCTGGCACGTGCGGCGCGGCCGGGCCGGCGCCCGGCCCCTCGGCCTGATCCTCGCCGTCACCACCGTGTTCGCCGTCGGCCGGCTGATCGTGCCCCGGTCCGGCGTGCCGCCGCTGCCGGGTGCGCTCGGCTTCGCGCTGCTGACCGCGCTGTGCCTCGCGGTGGTCGTGCTGCTCTACCGCGCGCCGACCGTCGGCGCGCACCTGGTGCGCCATCCCAACCGGCTGGTCCTCGACCGGCGCGGCATCGGCTGGCAGGAGGGCGTGCCGCGGCGCCCGCCGGTCGCCGGGTGGACGCTGACCGCCCGGGTCGCCGCGTTCACCTATCCGGCGCTGATCACCGTGCCCGCGCTGGTCGCCCTCGGCGAAGGCGGCCTGCGCCGGGTGCCGATCGCCCTCGGCTGGCTGGCGTTCGCGGTGGTCATCGGCAACGTGCTGCTGCCGATCGCGATCTTCCTGGTCCGCGACCGTGGCTGGGCGCGGGTCGCGCTGGTCGTCGTCACGCTCGTGGTGCTCGCGGTCGACCTGCCGCTCTGTTATCTCCTGCTCGGCCTCGACGGGCTGGTCCGCGACGGCGGACCGCTGCTGGTCGCCGGGGCGGTCGCGGTCTGGGGTGTCGCCCGGTCGCGGGGCGCGGCCGGTGTGCGCGTGTCGCCGACGCGCGCGGAGGCTCCGATCCCGGATACGGTTCCGTGATGATCGATTACGACGTGCTCGTCGTCGGCGCCGGCCCGGCCGGTGCCACGGCGGCGGTGGCGGCGCGGCGGGCCGGGGCCAGCGTGCTGCTGCTCGACCGCGTCAGCTTCCCGCGCGACAAGACCTGCGGCGACGGCATCGCGCCGCACGTGCTCGACGTGCTGGGCGCGCTCGGCGTCGAGGACGTCGCGGCGGGCTTCGCGCCGGTGCTCTCGCTGAGCCTCGAGACGCCCAACGGCCGGGCGGGCGGTGAGCTGCGCCGGCCCGACTACACGATCCCGCGGTACGTGCTGGACGCGCGGATCGTCGACGCGGCCGTCGGCGCCGGGGCGGAGCTGCGCCGGCACACGGTCCGCGAGGTGCGGGTCGAGGCCGATCGGGTGGTGGTCGACGAGACGTACGCGGCGAAGGTCGTGATCGGTGCCGACGGTGCGGGCTCGGTCGTCCGCCGGGCGCTCGGCCACCCGGCCAACCGCGGCCGGCACCTGGCCGTCGCGATGCGCGGCTACGTCGACTTCCCGGGGCTGACCGATCAGCGGATCGTCACCTCGGGGCCGCGGTGGCCCGCCTACGCCTGGGCGTTCCCGATCGGCGACGGCACGGCGAACGTCGGCTACGGCGAGGTGATGCGGGGTCGACCGCTCAGCCGCGCGCACCTGCTCGCCCGGATGGCCGAGCTGCTGCCCGAGATCGATCTCGCCGACGTCACCCGGCTGCGCGCCCACCACCTGCCGCTGTCGACCCGGCAGCCCCGCCACGGCGGCGGCCGGGTGCTGCTGGTCGGCGACGCGCAGTCGTTGATCAACCCGTTCACCGGTGAGGGCATCTTCTACGCGGTGCTGTCCGGCTCGCTGGCCGGGCACGCGGCCGCGGTCGCGCCCGCACACGCGGCCCGGGAGTACGCCGTCGCGCTGCGCCGGCGGCTCGGCCGGCACCTGCGCCACAGTGCGGCGGCGGCCTGGCTGGCCCGCACGCCGGCGGTGATCCAGGCCGCGGTGCGGGCCGCCGGGAACGACCGCCGGGTCTTCGACTCGATCGTCGAGCTGGGTCTTGGTGACGGGTTGTTGCAGCCCCGTACGCTGGGCCGCATTGCCCGGGAGTTGACCGTTCGGACACAACAAGCTCGTCCGTTCGTCTATGGCGGAGGTCGCTAGTCTGCAAGTGATGAATCTGCGTGATCTCGTCTATTCGATCTACGAGCGGCGGCTGACCTCACGGCTGGCCGGCCGGCCCGTGCCCCGGCACGTCGGGGTGATGTGCGACGGCAACCGCCGGTGGGCGAAAGAGATGGGTTACGTCGACCCCAACGACGGCCACCGGGTCGGTGCGGCGAAGATCAAGCACCTGCTGGGCTGGTGTGACCAGGCGGGCATCGAGCACGTCACGCTCTACCTGCTGGCCACCGACAACCTGCGCCGCCCGGCGGCCGAGCTCGACCCGCTGCTGCAGATCATCGAGGACCTGGTGGTCGAGCTCGCCGAGGACGGGAACCCCTGGCGGTTGCGCATCGTCGGCGCCCTGGACCTGCTGCCCGCGCAGACCGCCGCCGCGCTCAAGGCGGCGCAGGAGCGCACCCGCGACCGGGCCGGCGGCGCGGAGGTCAACATCGCGGTGGGCTACGGCGGCCGGCGGGAGATCGCCGACGCGGTCCGCTCGCTGCTCCAGGAGCACGCGTCCCGCGGCGGCACGCTCGAGGAGCTGGCCGAGGTGCTCGACGTGGACCACATCGCCGAGCACCTCTACACCCGCGGCCAGCCGGACCCGGACCTCGTCATCCGCACCAGCGGCGAGCAGCGCCTGTCGGGCTTCCTGCTCTGGCAGTCGGCGCACTCGGAGTTCTACTTCTGCGACGCCAACTGGCCGGACTTCCGCCGCGTCGACTTCCTCCGCGCGCTGCGCTCCTACGCCAGCCGCCAACGCCGCTACGGCGCATAGCCTTCCTCAGCTCGCGACCCGGACCACCGACTTGCCGGGCGGCGGGGTGGTCTGCTGCGCGATCATCGCCGGCACGTCGTCGAACGACCAGACCGTGCCCACCGGCGTCGCGAGCTTGCCCTCCTCCGCGAGTGCCGCGAGGCGACCCCACGCGGCCTCCTCGCCAGCCGGCGTGTGCGCGTCGGCCAGCACGCCGACCGCCGTGTAGTTGCGCAGGAGCATGTCGACCGGGTCGAGGGTGACCGGCACGCCCGAGGCGAAGCCGACGATCGCGATCCGGCCGTGGCGGGCCAGCGTCTTCACCGCGATGCCGGCGGTCTCGCCGCCCACGACGTCGAAGATCAGGTCCGCGCCGTGGCCGCCGGTGGCCTCGCGGATCTCCTTCTCCAGGTCGGTGCCCCGGTAGCTGACCGCCTGGTCCGCGCCGACCGACCGGGCGAACTCCAGCTTCTCCGGGCTGCCGGCGACCGCGGTCACGGTCGCGCCGAGGGCCTTCGCGAGCTGGATCGCGGCGACACCGGAACTGCCCGCGCCGCCGAGGACGACCACCTGCTCCCCGGCCGTCAGGCCCGCGCGCTCGACCAGACCGGCGTACGCCGTCCGGTAGGCGATCGGGAAGCCGCCCGCCTGCTCGTCGGTCAGCGGGGACGGGACCCGGATGGCCGAGCCGTCCCGGACGTACGCGTACTCGGCATAGCCGCCCCAGCCCCGCAGGAACGCCGTGATGCCCAGGATCCGGTCGCCGACCGCGAAGCGCGAGCCGGGCCCGACCGCGACCACGTCGCCGCAGACCTCCTCGCCGAGCCCGAACGGCGGAGCGCCGAGCAGCGGGAACGCCCCGGCGGCCATCATCGCGTCGGGGTAGCCGGCGCCGGCCGTGCGCACCTTCACCAGCACCTCACCCGCGGGCGGGGCGGCATAGGCCAGCCGTTCCCGGCGGACACCCTCCCGCGGGTCCCCAAAAGCCGTCAACCGCCACGCCAAACCCTCGGTTACCACGCTGTTCTCCCGTCGGACATGTTGTCGGACACCTTGTCCGACGCGACCATACACGCGGCACCTAAGATCGGACGGTGGCCTCGATCACCCGCCGGCCGGCGGCCGACCCCAGCCGGCGCGCCGCCGTGGAGGCGGACGTCCTGGCCGCCACCGAGCGGCTGCTCGCGGGTGGAGCGCGCTTCACCGAGCTGGGCGTCCAGCGCATCGCGGCCGAGGCCGGCGTCGCCCGGTCGACGTTCTACCTCTACTTCCGCGACAAGACCGAGCTGCTGCTGCGGCTGGCCGCCACGCTCGGCGACGTGGCCTACGGCATGGTCGGCACCTGGTCGCCGGCGGGCCCGACGGCGCTGGACGAGCTGGCCGAGACGCTGCTCGAGGTGATCCGGTTCTACCGCGACCGCCGGCACGTGCTGGCCGCCGTGCTCGAGGTGGCGGGCTACGACCGCACGATCGGCGAGTTCTGGGAGGCCCAGCTCGGCATGTTCATCGCCAACGCGCAGCGCCTGCTGACCGCGGAGCAGGAGGCGGGCCGGGCGCCGGCGGGCCTCAACGCGGCGACCGCCAGCCGAGTGATGATCTGGGGCGGCATGCGGGTGATCGCCGACCAGGTCGCCAACCGGCCGGCGGAGGAGGACCCGGCGGCCGCCCGGGAGCTGGCTGCCAACGAGTGGTTCGGCGCGTTCCGCCGGCCGTCCTGACCAGCGAGGGTGGCGGCCGTCGATGCCGCACGGCACACTTCCTCGCATGAGGCTGCGCGGCGTCTTCCAGGTCGGGCTCGTGATCGCCGCCGGGGCGCTGGCGCTCGGCTGCACGTCCACGGTGGACCGCCAGGCGGCACCCCGCGGCACCACGCCGGGCAGCAGCAGCGCCGCCCCGGCCGGCCCGTCGGGGGCTCCGGCCGCGACGCCCACGGCCACGAGCGTGCCGGGCACCGAGATGACGCCGCCACAGGACCGCAACGTCTGCGGCCGGGTGCGCACGGCCACCAACGACTACTCGCGCTCGTACGAGAACGCGGCACAGGCCGACAAGGCGATGATCGGAAAGAAGTGGTCGGGCTTCGTGCGCGAGCGGGCCAAGGAGGCGCGCGACCCCAAGCTCACCGCCGCCCTGACCACACTGGCCGACGAGATCGACTCCTGGCGCCCGGGCCAACCCGATCTCCGCGCCTACACGAGCCTGCTGAACACCGCCTGCGCCCGCTGGGCGGCCTAGGCCCGGGCCTAGCGCATCGAGGCGACGGCCTCGTCGAGGAAGTCGCCGAGCGCCTCAGGGGAGTCGAACGTCAGGTCGGCGGCGCCGGCGACGGCCTGGCCGGTCTCCGGGTTGGCCACCGCGACGCAGACGCCGAAGAACGACGGGTCGCGTTCCTCGCGGTCGCGCAGCGCGGCGAAGGCCTTGAGGTCGGAGACGTCGTCGCCGAAGTACCAGGCGCAGCCGGCCGAGGCGACCGCCTCGCCGATCACCAGGCCCTTGTCGCGGTCGACCGGCGGCTTGAGCTCGAGCACCATGCGACCGGCCTGCACCTTGAGGCCGAGCCGTTCGGCCTCGGCACCGCCCCAGCGCTCGACCTCGCCCGCCAGCTCCGGCGCGGTGCGGTAGTGCAGCGCGACCGACAAACGCTTGTATTCGACGAGGACGCCGGCGGGCAGCTCGGCGCGCGCCCGCTCGGCCAGGTCGGCCATCGCGGGCACCCAGGGCAGCGCGGCCGGCTCGGTGACCGTCGGGCCGGCGCCGTGGCTGTGCTCCAGCCCGTAGAGCCCGTAGAGGTCGACGTCCGCCGCACCGTGGAACCGGTCGCGGAGAAAGTCGACGGGCCGGGCGGAGACGATCGCCACCCGGCGGACCACCGCCGTGAGCGCTGAGATCGCAGCCAGCGCGCGAGGCACCGGGCGGACCGCGGTCGGATCGTCCTCGACCGGCGCCAAGGTGCCATCGAAGTCGAAGAAGAGCACGCACTCATCGGCCCGGTCGGCGGTCGAGCGCCATGCGCTCGCCGCACTCAGCGGGCGGTCGTCGCGCCCGTGGCCCTGGTCTGACCCCCGCACAGGGGAGAGCCTACCGGCTGCGGGTGGGCGCCGGAGCAGACGGATCAACCGGTTGACAGGAGATCGCTATTCGGTTGTGGTCCTCAGTCGTCGTACGCGCTCCGGCGCGCCGAACGACTAGCGAACGGGACGATGGCACCCGCCTCCTCGCCGTGGCTGAGCATGTAGCCCTCGACAAAACCGGCGTTCCGGTCGCCCGCGTGCGCGTCGACCTCGTTGAGCCGTGCCGCCACGAACTCAGTGAGCGCGTTCAGCCGAACGGTGACCCGGTTGTACATCTCAGCGAGCACGGCCACGACGACGCCAACCGACGCGGCCGCTATGGTCGCCATGTTGAAGGCGACCGGAAGATCTCTCTCGTCCAACAGTCCGACAATGATGTTGGAACTCGCGAACAACGTTACAGAGACGACCGCGACGACGACCGCCCCCCATTTCAGGGCCATAGATAGACCCCTCCTCCTTGTCCCGCAGGGCTTGGCTGACCTCCCGGTGCTCCCCACCCGACCCGAGCCCAAGCAGTACAAGGGCGCAGGTTACTGCGCCACGAAGGTAAAGATCGTGCCATTCGCCACTTGCTGTAGTGGTTCTTTCACCATTTGCGTAACGAGGCCGGTTCTAGACCGCCTTTCCGCGTCTGGTCGGGCGATCGGACGGCAGCAGCGGCCGGTACGCGAGATAGCGAATCGTTTCTCGAATGTGGAACTTCTCGGCGTCGGAGACGTTGGGGTCGACGAGCCGGCGCAGCAGCGCCTCGACGTCGGGATCCATCGGCGGCGCGGCGGGAGCGGGCCGGCCCGGAGCTCCGGTGTCCCAGCCGAGCACGCCGAACGCGACCGACGGATTGAGGCCCAGGCCGGTGCAGAACGCGACCACCCGCTCCGCCTCGGGATCGCTGGACCAGTTCGCGCGGACCCAGCGGTTGATGGTCTGGCGGGACACGCCCGTGCGCCGGGACACCTCGGAGCCGCTCCAGGCGCGAGTGCTCCGCGCGTCGTCCAGCGCCTTGCGGACGAAAGCGGCGAACGCGATTTTGCGTCCGGGGGAGGGCTCCGGCACTGGGTGAAGGTAAGGCCAGTTCTCGATCTTCCCGGCGGACACGGCAGGGGTGTATCGCGTGCGGGACGGTCCGAAGTGATCGCCGGTAAACGATCGGGACGGCTTTTCGGCGGGCGTCACGTGGTCAGACTAGGCCGACACAGGTTCCGCGCTAATCGCCCGAAAAGCCGATGCTGTCACGCGCGCGAGACGCCTTACGGTGTGTCACGTGAACGAGACAATGCGTGCCGTAAGGCGTCATCTTGATGTGACAGCGCGGGAGCTGGAGCGGTGAGCGAGCTGGCCACCCGTGAGCAGGCGTTCGGGCTGATCGCGGCAGGCGTCGCGGCCGGCATTACCGCGCCATGGCGGCTCTACCTCGCCCGCGGGGCGCGGTACGTGTCGCTGCAGGTCGCGGACATGGCCGAGTGGGATGCGTGGCGTATCCACCTCGGCTGTCCGGACCTGCGGATCCGCGTCTACGACACGGGCAGCGAGGTGCGCCGCACCTCTGTCGCCGAAGTCGTCATCGACCGGTGCCGGGTGGCCGTCGAGCTCGTCGAGGAGGTCGGTGTCGACGACATCGACCACCTCCTGGCCGGCCGGCCGCAGGTCGACCGCGCCCCACGCTATCCGGACGAGCGGTGAGGGGCAGCACGTACCGATGACGGTGTACTTCGCGATCTTCCTCGTGCTGTTGCTCGGCTCGTCCAGCTACGCGGCGGGTCGGCTGCACGGTGGGTTCAGCTACCGCAGTGGATACCGGCAGGGCTATTACGACGGCGACCGGGGCGCGTGGAACCGCCGGCGCCGGGAGACGCAGACGGTGGCGGCCACGTTCCGGATGCAGCCGCGGCAACGGTCAGCATCCGACGTACCGACCACCATGATCGGTTCGGGAACCACCTATCTGAGCGCCTCCTTCGTGGGGACCACAACCGACGGCGGACGGCACTCCGTGGGGGTACGCGAGATCGCGAGCCAACCCGCGGGGTGAGTGGTCACCCACGAGCGCGGATCCGCCCTGTGACCGGCGGTCCGCGCACCCCGGGATCGGGCCAGTCCGGTGGCCTGATCCCAACGGCGACGACGCGTGAGGGGCGCGCGTCGTAGCCGGTGGCCGGCCCGGCGAGCGCCCGCCGGGCCGGCCAACCCCATTGGTCAGGCGTATGCGAAATCCCGGTAAACGAAGGCCCCTTAGTTCGGCGTGTACTTCCCCCGGACGCCTTGCGCCGGTTAGCGTCTAGCCATGGCGAGGGGTCATCCCAAGCCAGCCGGACGGCCCGGACCTGCGACGACTTCGCCACGGGGCCTGCATCCGACCCCGTGCTCCCGGGCACGCCGGACGAGGCGGAACACGCGGGCGGTCCGGGTGCACGCTCGCCGGAGCAGGCCTGTGACGACTCAGCGCACCACTTCCCGGGCCACCCAGGACACCCCCGCGACCGGCCGCGCGACCCGCGCGCGCAAGTCCGCGGCGAAGGAGGACGGGCCACCGAAACCCGTCTACGTCCTGGACACCTCGGTCCTGCTGTCCGACCCCGCGGCCTTCCGCCGCTTCGACGAGCACGAGGTCGTGCTCCCGTTGGTGGTCATCACCGAACTGGAGGGCAAGCGGCACCATCCCGAGCTCGGCTGGTTCGCGCGGCAGTCGCTGCGCATGCTCGACGAACTGCGGATCAAGCATGGCCGGCTCGACCAGCCGGTGCCTACCAACGACCTCGGCGGCACGCTGCGCGTCGAGCTCAACCACTCCGACGACGGTGTGCTGCCGCCCGGCTTCCGCAACGAGTCCAACGACGCGCGGATCCTGTCGGTGGCCCTCAACCTCGCCGCCGAGGGACGCGTGGTCACGCTGGTCAGCAAGGACATGCCCCTGCGGGTGAAGGCGGCGGCGGTCGGTCTCGCCGCCGACGAGTACCGGCACGGGCAGGCCAGCGATCCGACGTGGACGGGCATGGCCGAGATCGAGGTGGCGGACGACGAGGTCAACGAGCTCTACGCGGGCGCCGACCTGGCCCTGGACGCGACGGCTGAGCTGCCGTGCCACACGGGCCTGGTCCTGCACTCGTCGCGGGGCTCGGCGCTGGCCCGGGTCCTGCCGGACAAGGTGGTCCGGCTGGTCCGAGGCGACCGGGAGGCGTTCGGCCTGCGGGGCCGCTCGGCGGAGCAGCGGATCGCCCTCGACCTGCTGCTCGACGAGTCGATCGGGATCGTCTCGCTGGGCGGCCGGGCCGGCACGGGCAAGTCGGCGCTGGCGCTGTGCGCGGGGCTGGAGGCGGTCATGGAGCGCCGCCGGCACAAGAAGGTGATCGTGTTCCGCCCGCTGTACGCGGTCGGCGGCCAGGAGCTGGGCTACCTGCCGGGCAGCGAGTCCGAGAAGATGTCGCCGTGGGCCCAGGCGGTCTTCGACACGCTCGGCGCCGTGGTGCACGAGAACGTCCGGGAAGAGGTGCTCGCCCGCGGCATGCTCGAGGTGCTGCCGCTGACCCACATCCGCGGCCGGAGCCTGCACGACGCGTTCGTCATCGTCGACGAGGCGCAGTCGCTGGAGCGCGGCGTGCTGCTCACCGTCCTGTCGCGGATCGGCCAGGGCTCGCGGGTGGTGCTCACCCACGACGTCGCACAGCGCGACAACCTGCGGGTAGGGCGGCACGACGGTGTCACCGCGGTGATCGAGGCGCTCAAGGGGCACCCACTGTTCGCGCACGTGACGCTGACCCGCTCGGAGCGCTCCGCGATCGCCGAGGTGGTCACGGACCTCCTGGAGGACATCCCCAACTGAGCCGGTAGGGGCCCCCGACGGGGGCCCCTTTCCGCCCTACTTCTTGACCCGGTAGCGCAGGTGGGTGACCCGGTTGCCCTGGACGCTCTCCAAGGGTCCTTCCAGCTCGACCGGCACGCTGCCCAGCCCGCTGAAGAACGGCGTGCCGCCACCCAGCAGCACCGGCACCAGGTCGACCCAGACCTCGTCCAGCAGCCCCGCGTCCAGCGCCTGGCTCGCGATCGTGCCGGAGTTGAGCCCGACCGTCCGGCCGCCGCCGATCTCGTGCGCCTTGGCGATCGCGCTCTCGATGCCGTCGGTGACGAACGCGAACCACTTGTTGTCCTCGTACCCCGTCGGCGGGTTGTGGGTGAGCACGACCGTGGGCACCTCCAGCGGGTGCTTGCCGCCCCAGCCGTTGGTGAAGTCGAACAGCTTGCGGCCGACCACGAGCGCGCCGAGCTCGCTCGTGAACGCCTTCTGGTGGTCGTAGCTCTCCTGGGTCAGGCGGAACGTCATCTCCGGGTTGCCGGTGGGCATCTCGATGTCGCCGTTGCCGTACCAGGCGAACAGGTGCTCGAACCCGGTTTCGCCCGGGCCGGAGACGTAACCGTCGAGCGACATGCTGGCGCCGGTGCAGACCTTCATGGTTGATCCTCCTCGATGGTGGCTCGCTTCTGCCCGTGCGTCGTCCGGGGGCGCCCTGGATCGACAGGGTGACGGAAACTTTTTTGTCGTGCGGCGTTTTGCCCGTTCTCGATGGCATTTGCCCAGTGACCCAGGTCACACAATGGTCTCCCTATTTCCCTCCTGACTCACTGTGCGCAATGGTGTCTGGGTCCATGCCCCCGACGAAGGGAACGACTTCGTGACTCGGCTGTGGAGCCGGTTCGGGGTCCGGGCGTTGGCGGTCGGCATCCTCGTGGTGGGGGTGGGCGGCGGCTACTACCTGGGTCACGACCGTAGGGTCCAAGAGCAGGGGATCGATGCGCGGTTCGCCGCGGAGGCCCAGCAGGCCGAAAACGTGGTGCTCAAGGAGCACCACCTCGACCACGAGTCGATGATGGCCCAGCGCCGCGACGCGGAGGCGATCGCGGCACAGCGGGCCCGCGCCGCGGCGAAGGCGGCGGCCGAGCGGGCCAAGCGGGCCGAGGAGGCCAGCCGCAAGAAGCGCGAGCAGAAGGCCGAGGAGCCCCCGCCGGCCAAGCCGTACACCGGACCGATCCCGGCGTCCTGCAACGAGTACAGCGGGAACCGGAAGGTCGGCTGCGCGCTGATGCTGGCCGACGGCTTCAAGATCGACCAGTTCCCGTGCCTGGACAAGCTGTGGAGTCGGGAGAGCGGCTGGAACGAGAAGGCGCTCAACGAAGGCTCCGGCGCCTACGGCATCCCGCAGGCCAAGCCCGGCAACAAGATGGCGACGGCCGGCGACGACTGGCAGACCAGTGCGGCCACCCAGATCAAGTGGGGGCTCGGCTACATCGAGGGCCGGTACGACGACCCGTGCGGCGCCTGGGCCCATTCGGAGGCCGAGGGCTGGTACTGACCTGAAAGCTGAGGCAGAGGGTACGAACACTCGCGTTCGTGCCCTCTGCGGCTTTTGCGGCCTCTAGGGTCTCAATCATGCGAGAGTTTCGCGTTCAGAGCGCGGTCCTGGTCACGGTTGTGGCGGCGGTCCTGGGTCTGGTGACCGGGCCGGCCCTCGCGGCGGACGACGACGGCCACGAGCGGATCGTCGGCGGCAGCCGGGTCGACGAGGGCACCTACCCGTGGGTGGTGCGCCTCTCGGTCGGCTGCGGCGGCACGCTGGTCGCACCGCAGGTCGTGCTCACCGCCGGCCACTGCGTCAAGGGCAGCGGCGCGGACACCTCGATGCGGATCACCGGCGGCTCCGTCGACCTGGACTCCTCGCGGGCGCAGACGGTCCGCTCCACGCAGGTCTACCGGGCACCCGGCTACAGCGACGCGACCAAGGGCGACGACTGGGCGCTGATCGCCCTCGACCAGCCCTTCGACCTGCCGACGGTGACGCTGGCCTCCGACACCCGGTACGACCAGGGCCGGTTCACGGTCATGGGTTGGGGCTCCACCAAGGAGGGCTCGGCCACCCAGCAGCGCAAGCTGCGCGCGGTCGACGTGGACTACGTCTCGGACTCCTCCTGCGACCGCAAGTACGGCAAGATCGGGATGGAGATCGTCGGTTCCGACATGATCTGCGCGGCCCGCACCGGCAAGGACTCGTGCCAGGGCGACTCGGGCGGCCCGCTGGTGCGCCTCGACGCGACGGGCTCGTGGCTGCAGATCGGGATCGTGAGCTGGGGGTACGGCTGCGCCCGCAAGAACTTCCCCGGCGTGTACGGCCAGGTGTCCACGTTCTCCCACGACATCGCGGTCGGCCTGGCGGTGCTGCGGTCACGCTTGGCGTGAAAGCTGCTCGCCTGGTAACCCTTGTGCGTGTCCCAGTTCTGGACGACCGACCCTGATCGCCTGCGCTTCGGCACCGAGCCGTTCTACGCCGCCGTCGGGCGCGCCTTCGTGACGATGTGCGCCGTCGTGCCGGTGCTGTTCGCGGTCGAGGCCCTCGACTACTGGCTGCGGCTGGGGCTGGACGTGCGCGGCGGGATCATCCCGCGCAGTGTCTACGGCCTCGACGGCATCGTCTTCTCCCCGCTGCTGCACGACGGCTTCGGGCACCTCTACGCCAACAGCGTCCCGCTGCTCCTGCTCGGCACGTTCGTGATGACCGCCGGCTGGCGGCGGGGCATCTGGTCGACCGCGTTCATCATGCTCGTCGGCGGTCTGGGCGTCTGGCTGGTCGGCGAGCCCGGCACGGTCGTGGTCGGCGCCAGCGGGGTGATCTTCGGCTACTTCGGGCTGCTGCTGGCCCGCGGGGTCGTCGAGCGGTCCTGGTGGAACTTCGGCGTGGTCGCGCTGGTCGCCCTGCTCTACTGGTCGGTGCTGTTCGGCCTCCTGCCCGGCGACCCGGGCATCTCGTGGCAGGGCCACCTCTTCGGGTTCGTCAGCGGCGCCGTCGCCGCCATCCTCTTCCGCCGGTGACAACGCGTCCCGTTCGTCCGGATCGGGGTGCGACACGGCGCGGTCCTTGCCGGTGTGCCACCGCTGTGCCTACCGTCGATGTCGACCGGAACAGGTCGCCTTGAAGGGCATTGGTGAGCCATGCGGGAAATCGACGTCGCGATCATCGGCGCGGGGCCGTCGGGACTGTTCGCGGCCTACTACGCGGGCTTCCGGGGGCTCTCGGTCGCGCTGATCGACAACCTGCCGGAGCCGGGCGGCCAGGTCACCGCGATGTACCCCGAGAAGCAGATCTACGACATCGGTGGCTTCCCGAGCATCAAGGGTCGCGAACTGGTCGCCAACCTGGTCGAGCAGGCGGCGCCGTTCCGGCCCGAGTACGTGCTGGACACCAGGGCCGACCGCCTGTCGTACGACGACGGCCACCCGGTCCTCGAACTCTCGACGGGCGAGCAGCTGCGCTGCGGCGCCGTGATCATCACGGGCGGCATGGGCAGCTTCAAGCCCCGCCCGCTGCCCGCCGCCGAGACGTTCGCCGGCAAGGGCATCGTCTTCTTCGTGCCGCACCTGGCCGACCTCGCGGGGCAGGACGTCCTGATCGTCGGCGGCGGCGACTCGGCCTTCGACTGGGCGCTGGCCCTCGAACCGCTGGCGAAGTCGGTCACCCTGGTGCACCGCCGCGACCGGTTCCGGGCGCACGCCGCGACCGTGGCCCGCGTCCAGGACCTGAGCGTGCGGATCGTGGTCAACGCGGAGGTGGCCAAGATCCACGGTGAGGACGCGGTCACCCACGCCGACATCGTGGTCAAGGGCGGCGAGACGGAGACGATCCCGGTCGACACGGTGGTCGCCGCACTCGGCTTCACCGCGGACCTCGGGCCGCTGGCGGACTGGGGCCTCGACCTGGACCGGCGGCACGTCAAGGTCGACAGCACGATGGCGACCAACCTGTCGCGGGTCTTCGCGGCCGGCGACATCACGGAATACCCGGGCAAGGTGCGACTGATCGCGACCGGCTTCGGGGAGGCCGCGACGGCGGTCAACAACGCCGCCGTGGCCATCGACCCGGCCGCCCACCTCTTCCCGGGTCACTCGTCGGACAACGGCTGACCGCCGGCTGCTACGGCTGCTCGGCGATCGGGCGGCCGTCGAAGTCGACCGACGAATAGAGCGCCAGCTTCTCCAGCTGGTGGTAGGAGTCGATGATCCGGATCGTGCCGCTCTTGGAGCGCATGACGATCGACTGGGTGTACGCGCCGCCCGCCCGGTAGTGGACGCCGCGCAGCAGGTCGCCGCTGGTCACGCCCGTGGCCACGAAGAACGCGTTGTCGCCGGAGACCAGGTCGTCGGTGTGCAGCACGCGGTCGAGGTCGTGGCCGCCGGCCAGCGCCTTCTCCCGCTCCGCGTCGTCCCGCGGCCAGAGCTTGGCCTGCATCGCCCCGCCCATGCACTTGAGGGCGCAGGCGGCGGTGATGCCCTCGGGCGTACCCCCGATGCCCATCAGCACGTCGACCTCGGACGTGTCCCGCGCCGCGTAGATCGCGCCCGCGATGTCGCCGTCGGATGGAAGACGAGTGGGGCGTCTCGGATTCGTCGACGACGCAGGAGAACTTCCTGATGGCCCACGTCCTGCACCCCAACGTCACGGCGCCGTCATTC
>NZ_JBFAIU010000154.1:0-17282 GCF_040654855.1 Asanoa sp. NPDC050611 | reverse complement strand
GTGAGCACGTCAGCGATCCGCACGCCGGTGGTGTCGTCCTCGGCGAGCCGCTGGACCACCGGCAGCCTGCACCTGGCCCACCCGGGCATGCTCGGGATCGCGGCGCTCGCGCTGCTGGTGCCGGCGGTCGCGTGGGGCGCGTTCCTCAACAGCCTGCTGATGTTCAGCCGTGACTCCGCCTTCCTCTACACGCTGCTTGATGATCCACTGTGGTTCGTCGCCGGGGTGCGGCTGCCGCTGTTCGCGCTCCCGGTCTGGGTCAAGGCGATCGGACTGGCGTTCCCGCTGACGACGAGCCTGACGGTGCTGCGCGGTGCGCTGCTCGACGGCCGGGACGCCGGCGACCTGGCCGGCCACCTGGCGTTCCTGGCCGTGCTCTCGGCGGTGCTGCTGGGCCTGACCGCGGTGCTGCTGCGGGTGGGCGAGCGGCACGCGCAGCGGACGGGGTCGCTTCAGCTGTTCTGACGGAAAGCCGCGACGTGGCGCCGGACCCAGTCGCCGCGGTCGGCGTGCCGAGGATGGCCAGGGTGCCGTCGACCACCGGTTCGGGCATGAACGCCAGCGTCCGCTGCCGCGCCTCGGCCATCCGCAACGATCATGTGAAAGCGCCCGCTGGGCGACCAGCCATCTGGACGCGGTCGAAGCGGCGCGCCGGTCCTACACCGGTCCGCGCTGATCCGTCAGGTGGAAGATCCGCCGGCGCAGGGCGTCCTGGGCGCGGATCGGCAGCCAACGAACGACGAAGCTCAGCCGGCCGGCGTCCTTGCCGACCACGTAGCGGGGGCGCGGTCGCCGCTCGGCCAGGGCCTTGGCCACCACGGTCGCGACCACGCTCGGCGGGCTGCCGGCGCGCTCGCGGGCCATCGCGGTGCGGACCATGCCGCGGTACGGCTCCGCGTAAAGGTCCCGCAGCTCCGGCGGGAACTCGACCACCGCCCGCTGTGCCCCCTGCTCCACCTTGTCGACCGCCTCGGTGTGGATGCTGGCCGGTGCCAGCAGCACGACCCGGATCCCGAACCCGGCCACCTCCTGGCGGAGTGCCTCGGTGAGCATCGCCAGGGCCGCCTTGGAGGCGCCGAGCGGGCCGCCGTACGGGATGCTCATCCGGTCGCCGATCGAGCCGATCACGACGATCCGTCCGCGGGCCTGGCGCAGCAGCGGCAGGAACGCCTGGGTGACCGCGACCTGGCCGACCACGTTGACCTCGAGGACCTGCCGCAGCGTGTCGAGTGGCACGAGCTCGACCGGCCAGGTGAGGCCGATCCCCGCGTTGTTCACCAGCCCGGCCAGGCCGGCGGGCCCGACGTGCTGTTCGACCGCCACGGCCGCGGCCTTGATCTGGTCGTCTTTCGTGACGTCGAGGATCAGCGGGGTCGACCCGGCGGGGGCGTCGGTCTCGCGGCGGACGCCGGCGAACACGTGCCAGTCCTGTCGGGCCAGGTCCTGGACGGTGGCCCGGCCGATGCCGGTCGACGCGCCGGTGACCACCACGTGCGGCTTCGTGCATTCCATGCGGACCAGCCTGCGGCCGTGGGCACCGGCGCCGCATCCGTCACGTGACCGGTCAACCCAGGTCGATGCCGCGCAGCTCGTGCCGGTCGGCGATGCCGAGCTTCGGGAAGATCTTGTAGAGGTGGTAGCCGACCGTACGCGGGCTGAGGAACAGCCGCGCGCCGATGTCGCGGTTGCTGAGCCCGTCGGCGGCCAGGCGGGCGACCTGCAGCTCCTGCGGGGTCAGGCGGCGCAGCTGGCCGGCCCGGCCGGCGGCGGCGGGCACGGTCTCGCCGGTGGCGCGCAGCTCCGCGCGGGCGCGGTCCGCCCACGGTCGGGCGCCGGCGTGGTCGAACGCCTCCAGCGCGGCCCGCAACGGCGCGCGCGACTCGGATCGCCGCCGCAACCGGCGCAGCCACTCGCCCCAGAGCAGCTGGGTGCGGGCCAGCACGAGTGGGCGGTTCGCGTCGTGCAGCAGCCGCAGCGCCGCACGGTAGTGGGGCTCGGCGTCGTCGGTCAGCAGGGCGCGGCAGCGTTCGACCAGCGCTTCCACGACGGTGCCGCGCTGGTGCCGGGCCCAGCCCTGGTATCGGTCGAGAACCGCCTCCGCCCGGTCGGGTCGGCCGGCGCGGGCGGCCGCCTCGACCCACTCCGGCGGTGCGAGATAACCGAAGCCCAGGTGATCCCGCGGGGCTGCCTCGAAGCGGTCGAGCGCCTCCGCGTACCGGCCGAGCGTGATGTCCAGAGTGGACAACGCGAGGGTGGCGTTGCGTCCCGTCGCGAGTGCGACGCAGCGCCGTTCGTCGCCGGTCACCGCGCAGACCTGGCTGACCAGGGCGCGATGGTTGGCCGCGGAGCGCTCCTGGCCGGTGTCCTCCGCGATGCGCATGCCTTCCTCGCCCGCGCTGCGGGCGTCCCGCAGCCGGCCCAGGGCCAGCGCCGCCTGGCCGTGGTAGAGCAGCAGGTGCGGCAGGCCGCCGATCAGTCCGCGGTCGCGCGCCTCGGCGAGGAGCTGCCCGGTCAGCGCGTACGCCTCCGCGTCGGCGCCGACGAACAGCCGCAGGAAGGCGACGTGGCCCTGGGTGCCGGCGACGGCGCTGTCGAGCAGGTCCGGCCGCACGTGTTCGAGGGCAGCCCCGAGCGGGTCCGCGGCGCGGCCGGCGAGCAGGTCGCCGAAGATCGCGCTGGCGGCGAGCAGCGGCTTCAGCGGGCCGGTGTCCGGCAGCGTGCGCATGAGCTCCACGGCATCGGCCAGGTCGGGTGGCTCGTCGGCGAAGTACGCCATCCGCACGGTCTCGACCAGCATCCGACCGGACTGGGCCGGGTCGGTGTCGCGGATCAGGGCGGCGCCTTCGGCGACCATCGTGGCCGCGACGGCCGGGTCGCCCTGCTCGAACTCGACGCGGGCGCGTACCCAGGCGGTCTCCGCCGCCGTGTCCGCCTCGGCGGGCAGGTCGGCCGTCTCCGCGGCCAGTGCTGCGGCGCGCGGGAGCTGCCCGGCGTCGCGGGCCCGGGTCGCGGCGGCGGCCAGCCGTCGGGCGCGCAGCGTCGGGTCCGCGGTGAGCCGGGCGGACCGCTCGTGGGCCGCGGCGCTGGCCGCATAACCGCCGCGCAGCCCGGCCCGGACCGCGGCGGCGGCCAGCTCGTCGGCCGCGGCCGCGTCGAAACCGGTGGCGGCGGCGGCGAGCTGCCAGGCGCGGCGGTCGCGGTGCTCCGGGGCGTCCAGGGCATCGGCCAGGGCGCGGTGCGCGGCGAGCCGCTCGGCCAGCGCGGCCCGCCGGTAGACGGCGGTGCGCACCAACGGATGGCGGAAGACCATCGTCTCGTTGCCCAACCGGACCAGCCCGGCGCGCTCGGCCGGGGCCAGGTCCGCGGGGGCGCTGCCGGCGGCCGCCAGCACGACCCGCGGATCGCCGGTGTCGTCGGCGGCGGCGACCAGCAACAGCCGCTGCGTCGCCGCGGGCAGCCTTTCCACCTGGGCCGCGAACGCGGCGGTGACACCGCCGCCGGCCCCGTCGCCGCGGGCTAGCTCGATCAGCGCGAGCGGGTTGCCGGCAGCCTCGGCCAGCACACGCTCCCGTTGCCCGACCGGAAGGTCGGCGAGGAGCACGGCAGCGTCGTCATCGGACAGCCGCGGCAGATGCAGCGTCGCGAGCCCGGTGGCGGGCGCGTCCTCGCGCGCCGCGAAGAGCAGCAGGACGCCTTCGGCGTCGATCCGCCGGGCCGCGAAGAGCAGTGCGTCGGCTGACGCGCGGTCGAGCCACTGCAGGTCGTCGACGAGACAGACCAGCGGGGCGGCGGAGGCCAGCTCGGACAGCAGGGTCAGGGTGGCCAGACCGACCAGGAACCGGTCGACACCGGGTGCGTCGGCGAGCCCGAACGCGGCCCGCAACGCGGCGCGCTGCGGCGCGGGGAGCGCATCGAGCCGGTCGAGCGAGCCGCGCAGCAGCATGTGCAGCCCCGCGAACGGCAGCTCGGCCTCGGACTCGACGCCGGCGCAGCGCAGCACGCGGAGATCTTCGGCCGCCTTCGCCACGTGGTCGAGCAGGGTGGTCTTGCCGCTGCCCGCCTCACCCTGGACCAACCGGGCGGCACTGCGCCCGGCCCGGGCGCCGGCGAGCAGCCGGTCGAGCTCCGCAACCTCGGCGGCCCGTCCAACCAGCACAACCTCCAACCTAGTCAGTTGACAGATTCGAGCGCCTCGACGCCTTCGTACGGTGGCGAGATGTTGGCCTTGGACGACGACCTGACGCGACTGCGCGCGCTGGCCGAGGCACCGGACTTCCCCAGGGGCGTGACCACACTGGCGGCGGACAGCCTGACGTTTGCCCTGTCCCTGGAGGTGTGCCAGCTCCTGGCCGGCGGTTCGGCGAACGCGGACCTCACGGAGCACGCGGACCTCATCCGCCACACGGCGACGATCCTGGAGATTCCGGACGAGGGCCAAGCGGCCGCAGCGGTCGCGGAACTACGCCACCACCTGACCGACCTGTCGCATCTGCTCGAAGAAAAGCGGCTGGAGTCCTATTCGGAGATGTCGTTGGGGTGAAACATGAACGGATGAACGGACGCGGCGAACCCATCCCTTCGGATCATTCACGCTCGAAGATCTTGCTTGATGTGCCGTCGCACCGGCCGGCACTTCGCTACGCGCGGATCGCCGAGGCCCTCGCGGGGATCATTCGGGAGAGCGAGCCGCAGTTCGCAGTCGGCATATTCGGTGGCTGGGGTGCCGGCAAGACCACCCTCATGCGAGCCATAAGGTCCAAACTGGACGAAGATGACGGGCTCGTACTCGTCGACTTCAACGCCTGGCGTTTCGAACGCGAGCCGCTGCTGCTCGTGCCCTTGCTCGACACGATTCGTGCGGCGTTGGTCGTATGGTCCGCCGGTCGGGGAGAAGAAGCGCGGGAGCGGCTTCGTTCCCTTACGCTTCGCATCGGCCGCGTCGTGCGTGCCCTGGCCACCGGGCTCTCCGGCGAAGTCGGCTTTCCCGGCGCCGTCAAGGTCAAGTATGACGTCGGCCGGGCCATCGACGCTCTCAATCCGACCGGCGGCGCCGAGGGCGCGCAGTCGTTGTACGTGGGGGCCTTCGACGAGCTCGCGGAGACGTTCGGCCAGCTGCAGAGCGGTGGGGTGAGCCGCATCGTGGTGTTCGTCGACGACCTGGACCGCTGCTTGCCCGAGAACGCACTGGACGTCCTGGAGTCGATGAAGCTCTTCTTCGATCTTGTCGGGTTCGTCTTCGTCGTCGGTCTGGACGACGACGTGGTCGAGCGGGCGGTCCTGTCCAGGTTCGCCCAGTCGCCAGGCGCCGCGACGGACGGGAGCGCAGGCGCGCCGACGGGCCTCGCGGAACGGTTGAGCCGCGACTACGTCAAGAAAATCTTCCAGGTGCCGTACTCCCTGCCGCCGATGGCTCCCCAGGATCTCAACGGGTTGCTCCGCTCCATGTACAGCGAGGCTGGCCTCGGCGGTGAGCAGTTGAGCGATCTGGAGCAGCGGGTGCGCCCGTACCTTGGCTATGTCGCGGTCGATCGCCGGGTGAACCCGAGAGAGGTCAAGCGGTTCGTCAACGCCTATACGCTGCAGACGCTGATCCGGCCCGAGCTCGACAGGGACGCCGTCCTTGCCGTGCAGACATTGGCGTTCAGATACGAGTGGGAGTCTGCCTACAACGCGATCCTCGCGGACTCCGGCCTGTTCCTGGACGCGCTTCGGAGATATCGCCAAGGCGACGAGCGCGTGCTTGAGGAGCACTACCCGGACCTTGCGGTCATGCCTGCTGACCTTGCCCGGTTCCTTCGCTCGCAATGGGTGGAGCCGTTGGTGCGGCATCCGACGTTGGACGCCTTCGTGTACAGCCTCGAATCCACCGACGGGCGTCGGTCAGGGCTTATCGAGGCCTATCGACCGCTTGGAACGATCCGACGCGAGGTGCGCAGGCTGGCGGATGCGACCAACTTGGAACCGCAGGATTCCGACGCCCTGGAAAAGACCATCAACGACCAGGGTTCCGCACTCGGCAGCCTGCTGGCCAACGCGACCGGCCGGGAGAGCACGACCCGAATGCTCGACCTGCTCGACGGCATCCGGGGGCTGAGCAAACGGCTGACGAGCGAGGCTCGGCGCCAGGTCCCGGAGGACCAGCGGATCCTGGCGGTGCGGACGACCGTCAACAGCATCTCGATACAGCTGGATCGCATGTATCGCGAGCTCCAGGTGCTCCGCGCCCACTGAGGTCTTGTCGGGTCTTGGCGGCTATGGTTAGGTGAGCCTAACCAACCTGGGAGCCTCCGTGTCCGATGTAGCCGTCGTGCTCACCGAGACCGTCGATCTCGCCGAGCTTGCGCGTGTCTACCGCTCCGTGCACGCGGCCGAGCTGCATCTCATTTCGCGATCTGCGAGGCGTTCGTGCTCCCCGAGCACCGCCGCCACCGGCTCGGGGTGCCCATGATTCTCGACCTGCTCGGCAGTCGAGGCGAGGAACGGGTCTCGCTGGCCGTCGCCGAGACCAACACCCGCGTCTGGCGGGCGTTGCAAGCCTTGGGCTTCCGGCACGTCGGCGACCTCGTGCCGTTCCCCGGTTGGCGTCCACATCGGATGCTCGTGAGCCCCCTGCCGCTGGCGGACCGGCGATGACGGCGCACGAGGAGGAGCTTCCGGGTCTCGGGACCTTCCGGCTCGTGACGCTGGATCCCGCGCGTGACATCGACCTGATCTACGACTGGGTCACCCAGCCGCGCGCCCGGTTCTGGGGCATGACCGCGCACTCCAAGGAGCTCGTCCAGGAGATCTACGAGTTCGTCGACTCCCTCGAGACGCATCACGCCTACCTGATGCTGCTGGACGACGAGCCCACCGGCATCTTCCAGACCTACGAACCGGCCGCCGACCCGATCGGCGCGTACTACCCCGTCGAAGACGGCGACTTCGGGATCCACCTGTTCCTCGCACCGGCGGAGAAGCCTCGACCCGGCTTCACGGGTACGCTCGCCGGCGCGCTGCTGCGGTTCGCCTTCGCTCACCCGGGCACCAGGCGGATCGTCGTGGAGCCCGACGCCCGCAACGAGCGCGCCCTGAAACGCTGGCGGCGCCTCGGGTTCACCTTCGGCGCCGTGGTCACCACCGAGGAGAAGACCGCGCAGCTGGCCTTCCTAGGCGGCGTGCCGGCCCGCCCGGGGGTGGCTCAGCGGGATCCAGGCCAGCCGGCCACCAAGCTTCCTGCGCACCAACAGCCGCAGCCGCCGGTCCGTCACCCATAGCAGGGCTCCCGCCACCACGCCGGCCACCGCCGCGTAGCAGACCATCGCCAGCAGGGGCGGCTCGATCGACACCTGCAGCGCGGAGAGCAGCCACGGCACCGCGGCCGCCGCGCCGCCCGCCAGGACGGCCGGCAGCGTCGGCGCGAGGAAGCGTGGGATCGAGCCTCCGACCGCGCGGGAGACCGTCACCCAGATCGAGGTCGCGTTCATCACGACCTGCATGCCGATCGCGGCCAGCGCGATCGCGGTCGCCTGGGTCGCCGCCGACGAGTCGTGCAGCAGCGTGCCGACCCCGGCGAACACCACGATGCCGAGGATGCCGCGGGTCCACAGGATGGCCGCCAGCTTCGCCGGCTGGCCGATCGCCTGCAGGGCCGGGCCGAGCAGCACGCCGTACGCGTTCAACGCCCCGTACAGACAAAGCAACGCGAGCGGGACCTCGGTGCCGGACCACTGCGGGCCGAGGAAGTCGATGAGCGGCCCGGCCGCCGCGACCAGGACGCCCAGCAGCGGCAGGCCGGTCAGCGCGCCGAGGTGTTGCAGCGTGGTCAGGTGGCGGATGAACGCCTCCCGCTCGTTCTGCAGGCGGGACAGCGACGGCAGCGCCACCTGTTGCAGCGACCGCACCGTCACGTCGACCAGCATGTCGGGCAGCCGGGCGGCGAGCCGGTAGATGCCCGTCGCCACCGGGCCGAAGAACAGGCCCGTGAAGATGATGTCCGACTTCGAGCTCAGCATCGAGCCGAGGCCGGCGTTCGCGGAGTGCAGCGAGAACTTCCACAGGTCGCGGATCGCGCCGAGCCGCATCGAACCGGACGGACGCCACGGGCACACCGTCCAGAGCACCACGAGGCCGACGAACGCGTTCACCAGCGACTGCGCGACCAGCGCCCAGACACCCGCGCCGAGCACGGCCAGCACCACGCCGACCACGCCGCTGACCACGGACGCGGACAGCGTGCGCACCGCGACCGACTTGAACTGCAGCTCCCGCCGCAGCACCGCCTCCGGGACGATGGTCAGCGCCTGCATCAACACCAGCGGTGACAGCGCCAGGCAGACGACGGTGAGCTGCGGCTCGC
Source organism: Asanoa sp. NPDC050611 (assembly GCF_040654855.1). Lineage (NCBI taxonomy): Bacteria > Bacillati > Actinomycetota > Actinomycetes > Micromonosporales > Micromonosporaceae > Asanoa > Asanoa sp. NPDC050611. The sequence goes on along the minus strand of NZ_JBFAIU010000154.1, from coordinate 8,944 downwards.
GGTTGACCAGCGCCCAGACCGGGCTGAGCGCGGCCGCGGCGCCGCCGACCACGAAGCCCGAGATGACCATCACGCCGAACGCGGCGTCGAGGTGCTCCGGGGTGAGCTTGTCGCGCTGCACGATCGCGGAGACCAGGCCCTGCTGGAGGATCGTCTGCGCGATCGTGATGAACACGGTGGCCATCGCGACGACGCCGAACTCGCTCGGGCCGAGCAGCTTCGCCAGCACGAACGTCACGAGCACGGTCGCGCCGATCCGGCCGCCGGTCAGGACGTACGACCAGCCGATGGCGCTGCCGACACCGGGCTTCTTGGCAGCCGGCGCGACGGGAGGCGCTGCAGAGACCACTACGCGCCGTTCTCGGTCAGCGCCGGCATCGGCTTGCCCGTCAGCCGCCGCCGCAGCGCGCCGAGCCGGACCCGGCCCCGCCGGGCGAACCAGGTGCCCAGGAACGCGGCCGAGTTGGCGAGCCCGCCGGGATGCCCGCGCAGCACGCGTACCGTCTGGCGCAACATGTTGGTCCGTGGCGATCGGGCCGGATTCGCGGAACCGTTGGGCGCGAACCACGACGTGGCCGACGCGGCGCTGTTGCCGGCCTGGCGGGTCGACGCGCCGTGCACCCGGCGCAGGAACAGCTGCTCCGGCACCTCGTGGATCTCGCCGAGCGCGGCCACCTCGGCCATCAGCGTGTAGTCCGACGAGAGGAACGGCCGGATCAGCCCGGTCCGTCGCAGCACGTCGATCCGGAACACGCCGAAGTGCGCGTGGCACAGGCTGATGTTGTTGGCCAGGCCCGACAGCCGCTTCCAGGCCCGCGCGTCGCGCAGGTCGAGCTTGTCGGCGTACGGCCCGATGACCTCGCCGTCCTCGTCGATCAAGAGCGTCTTCGGGTACGCGAGCACCGCGCGCGGCCCGGCGGCGTCCAGCGCGGCGACACACGCGCTGACGAACCCGGGCCGGCAGATGTCGTCGTACGCCGCCCACTTGAACAGCTCGCCCGACGCCAGCTCGACGACCTTGGCGAAGTTGGCGTGCCCGCCGAGGTTCTGCTCGTTGCGCCACAGCCGGATCCGCGGGTCGGCGACCGCGTACCGCTGGCAGATCTCCCAGGTCTCGTCCGTCGACGCGTTGTCGCTGATGACGATCTCGAAGTCGGTGTGGTCCTGCGCGCGCAGCGCGTCGAGCGCCACCGGCAGGTAGCGGGCCGCGTTGTAGACCGGCACGCCGATGGTGACCCGGGGCATCACGCCACCAGCAGCTCGGCGTCGACGCCGAGGTCGCGCAGCGTGGCACCGATCTCGCCGCGATATGCCGGGTTCGTGATGATGACGGTGCGCGTGCCCGACCCGGCCAGCGTCGCCGGCGCGGTGACCTCGTGTCCCGTCACGGGCAGGAACCTACCCCACTTGCGGGAGTTGACGTCGACCACTGCCGCCAGCTTGCCGTCGGGGTCGGCGAGGTGCAGGAACTGCACGCCGCGCGAGCCCGCGCCCCAGAGCACCGGCTTGTCGCCGTCGGCGATCCGGTCCGCGATCAGCGTGCGCCACTTGTCGCGCTCGGCGAAGTGCCGGGCCGCGAACCCGCGGATCGCCTCGAGCTGCCGCGACACCGCGTCGGCGCCCGGCAGCGGGGCGGTCGACGCCGGTGGGCCGGACACGTTGGCCGAGAACTCCACGAACCGGAACATGCCCTGGAACAACGGACCGGTGTCCTCGACCCGCCAGCCGGCCCGCTCGACGATCCGCCGCAGCGAGTAGGCGTCGAAGTACGAGACGTGCGGGTAGATGACCTCCCAGCCCGCGGTGGCCATGTCGTAGCAGGCGTCCGGCACCTCGATGTAGCCGCGCACGGGGCGGTCGCCGGCCAGCCGGCGCAGTGCCATGAGGAAAGCGTAGGGATCGTCGATGTGCTCGAACCAGTGCCGGGACGTCACGAAGTCGAACGCCGGTGTGGTGTCGTCCAGCGGAGCGGGTCCACTGAAGAACGTGGCGCCGGACGGGTCCGGGCTGGTCGGGCCGGCGTACATCGCGTCGTAGCCGAAGCCCTTGGCCCCCGCGACGTGGCACAGCTCGCGCAGGAACTCGCCCTGCCCGCACCCGATGTCGAGCACCGTCGCGCCGCGCAGCGAGTAGCGCTGGGTCAGGTGCTTGACCAGCTCCGCCGAGAACGACTGGAACGCGGGCGAGTGGTGCAGGTTGGTGTCCATGGTCGTGTCGTAGTGCAGCAGCTCCGGCTCGAAGGCCACGTTCCGCACGTACGCGCACGACGGGCAGTAGGCCAGCGCCATCTTCCCGAGCGGCGATGCGAGCGCCTCGTCGCGGCTGGCCCAGTGCACGCCGCAGAAGACCGGGATCGTGCCCAGGTCGGCGAACGGCACCAGCTCGCCGGCGCCGCAGGCGTAACACCGCGTCACGACGTCCACCGGAGCTGCTCGTCGATCCGGCCGGCGGCCAGCAGGGCCCGGATCTTCTTGAGCCGCTGGTGCCCCTCGCCCGTGAACTGCTCGATGGTCAGGCCGTGCCGGCCGTACTCCTCGACGAGCTGCTCGACGCCCTTGCGTACCGTCCAGGCCGGGCGGAAGCCCGGCACCTCGGCGGCGATCCGGTCGCAGCTGACCCGGTAGTTGCGCGAGTCGGCCGAGGCGCCGCCGGCGAACGTCACCGTGGAGCCGGTCACGACGTCGCGGACGATCTCGGCCACGTCCCGGATGAGGTAGTTCTCGGTGGTCTGCCCGACGTTGTAGGCCCGGTTGTGCACGACCTCGCGCGGCGCCTCCAGCAGGGCCAGGAACGCGGCGGAGATGTCCTCGATGTGCACCAGCGGGCGCCAGGCGGTGCCGTCGGAGAGCAGGCGGACCTCGCCGGTGAGCAGCGCGTGCGCGGTCAGGTCGTTGACCACCAGGTCGCCGCGCAGCCGCGGGGAGAACCCGTACGCGGTGGCGTTGCGCAGGTAGACCGGCGAGAAGTCGTCGTCGGCCAGCTCGGCCAGGTCCTGCTCAGAGAGGATCTTGGACTCGCCGTACGGGGTGACCGGGGCGAAGCCGGCCTCCTCGTCGAGCGGGCGGTCGTCGAGGCCGGCGCCGTAGAGCGAGCACGACGACGAGAACAGGAACCGCTGGACCCCGGCCGCCTTGGCCGCCTTGGCCAGCCGCACCGTCGACCGGTGGTTGATGTCGTAGGTGAGGTCCGGGTTCAGGTTGCCGATCGGGTCGTTGCAGAGCGCCGCCAGGTGCAGCACCGCGTCGAAGCCGCGCAGGTGCTCGGGCTCGACGTCGCGCAGGTCGACGCGGAGCGCCGGCACCTCCGGCGGGGGCGGGCCGAGCACGCCGTCGGCGTACAGGCTGATGTCGAGGCCAGTGACGTCGTGTCCCGCGGCCCGCAGCAGCGGCACCAGAACGCCGCCGATGTATCCGTCGTGGCCGGTCACGAGTGTGCGCATGGTGAAGCTCCGCAGCGTTGTCCGGGGTGAGACTCGCGAGTCTACGGACGGCCCGTTACGCGGAGCCGGACTAGTGTCGGACTTCTTACTCCACGCCCCATGGCGATGCGCCACCTGGCTAGCGTTTCGCCGGGCGCGGGCCGGGGCCGACCGTTCGCGCTGACCAGAGTTTGCTCGAATTCGGGGTACGTGCGCATGACAACAGCCGTATGTCGCCTTTGTGCGGCGGAGTTGACCGAGACCTTCGTCGACCTGGGCATGTCCCCGTTGTGCGAGAGCTATCTGCCGGCGGAGCGGCTGGACAGCGCCGAGACGTTCTACCCGTTGCACGTGCGGCTCTGCCCGAGCTGCCTGCTGGTGCAGTTGCCCGCATACGTGCCCGGCGAGGACATCTTCTCCGATTACGCCTACTTCTCCTCGTACTCGGACTCGTGGGTGGCGCACGCCAAGCGCTACGCCGACACGATGGCCGAGCAGCTGGGCCTCGGGCCGGACAGCCTGGTCACCGAGGTGGCGAGCAACGACGGCTACCTGCTGCAGCACTTCGTGGCGCGGGGCATCCCGGTGCTGGGCGTCGAGCCGGCGGCGAACATCGCCCAGGTAGCTCAGTCCAACGGGATTCGCACCGCCAACGAGTTCCTGGGCGCGGAGACCGGTGCGGCGCTGGCCGCCGAGTACGGCCGGGCGGACCTGGTCGCCGGCAACAACGTCTACGCCCACGTGCCCGACCTGGTCGGGTTCACCGCCGGGCTGGCCGCGCTGGTCAAGCCCGAGGGCCTGGTGACGCTGGAGTTCCCGCACCTGCTGCGGCTGATCGAGCGGCGCCAGTACGACACCATCTACCACGAGCACTACCAGTACCTTTCGCTGCTCACCGCCCAGCGCGCGCTGGCCACCGCGGGCCTCGTCGTGGTCGACGTCGAGGAGCTGTCCACGCACGGCGGGTCACTGCGCGTGCACGCCCGGCACGGCGCGGCCGCGGGCGAGCCCTCCAGCAACGTCAAGTCGGTGCTCGACGCCGAGGCGGAGGCCGGGCTGCACACGGTCGAGGGCCACAAGGGCTTCGCGGAGGCGGTCTTCGACATCAAGCGGGACCTGCTCGAGTTCCTGATCGGCGCGCGGGCCGAGGGCAAGCGGGTCGTCGGCTACGGCGCGCCGGGCAAGGGCAACACGCTGCTCAACCACTGCGGCATCCGGGCAGACCTGCTGGAGTACACGGTCGACCGCAGCCCGCACAAACAGGGCATGTTCCTGCCGGGTACGCACATCCCGATCCACGCGCCCGAGCGGATCGCCCAGGATCGCCCGGATTATGTCCTCGTGCTCCCGTGGAACCTGCGGACCGAGATCTCGAACCAGCTCGCGTACGTGCGAGAGTGGGGCGGCCGGCTGGTCTTCCCGATCCCGGACCTCGAGGTGGTGTGATGAAGGTCGTCCTGTTCTGCGGCGGCCTCGGCATGCGGATGCGCGAGGACGCCCAGTCCGCGCCCAAGCCGATGGCGATGATCGGCGACCGGCCGTTGCTGTGGCACGTGATGCGCTACTACGCGCACTTCGGGCACACCGACTTCGTGCTCTGCCTCGGGTACGGCGCCGCCGCGGTCAAGGACTACTTCCTGCACTACGACGAGACGCTCTCCAACGACTTCACGCTCACCATGAGCGACCGCGACCTGCACCTGTTCTCGTCGGACATCACCGACTGGAACATCACGTTCATCGACACCGGGCTCAACTCGACGATCGGCGAGCGGCTCATGCGGGTCCGCCGGCACGTCGAGAACGAGCCGGTGTTCCTGGCCAACTACGCCGACACGCTGACCAACGCGCCCCTGGACGAGATGGTCAAGCGGTTCGAGGCGAGCCAGGCGGTGGCCAGCCTGCTGGCCGTGCCGGTGCAGTCGACGCACCACGTGCTCGACATCGCGGACGGCGACCGGGTCACCGGCATCACGCCGATGCGCGAGCTGACCCAGTGGGAGAACGGCGGCTACTTCATCCTGCGCCCCGAGATCTTCGAGCACATGCGGGAGGGCGAGGAGCTGGTGCCGGACGCGCTGGAGCGGCTGATGCCCGAGCGGGTCATCGCCCAGCGCTACAAGGGCTTCTGGCGGGCCGCCGACACGTTCAAGGACCGGGCCGAGCTGGAGCAGCTCTACTACTCGGCGCGCTGCCCGTGGATGCTCTGGGACACCAACCGCACGGGCGGCTCGCTCGCGCCGGCCCTGGTCTCCTGACGCCGATGCTGCCGTTCGCACTGCCCGGTGTCCGCCGGGTCGCCCTCTTCGGGGCCCACCCCGACGACATCGAGATCGGCGCCGGCGGGCTGCTGCTGTCGCTGCCGCCCCGCATTTCGGTGTCCTACACGTTGCTGAGCGGCACACCGGCGCGGCAGGAGGAGGCGCGCGCCGCGGCGGCCGCGTTCCTGCCCGGTGCGGACATCACGTTCGCGCTGCACGACCTGCCCGACGGGCGGGTGCCGGCGCACTGGGAACGGGCCAAGTCGGCGGTCCAGGAGGCGGCTCGCGGTGGGGCCGACCTGGTGATCGCGCCCAGCAGGGACGACGCGCACCAGGACCACCGGCTGCTGGCCGAGCTCGTGCCGACCGCGTTCCGCGACGCGGTCGTGCTGCACTACGAGATCCCGAAATGGGACGGCGATCTGGGGCGGCGTAACGTCTACGTGCCGCTGCCGGACGAGCGCGCCCGCCGCAAGGTGGAGCTGCTGCACGCCCATTTCCCGTCACAGAAGGACCGCGACTGGTGGGACGACGAGGTCTTCCTCGGTCTGGCCCGGCTGCGTGGCATGGAGTGCCGGTCGCGGTATGCCGAGGCGTACAGCTGTGAGAAGGCGGTGATGTCGCTGTGAGCGTGGCGGCGTGTCTCTTTGGAGTTCCCGGGTCCACATTGAACCTGGGCGTCGGTGCGTTGCGGGCGGCCACCCTCGGCGCGTTCCTGGCCCGGGTGCCGGACGCGCGGATGACCGTCTTCGACGACGGTTGGGGCGAACGGCAGGGCACCGCGTACGTGCACGGCCAGCCGGTGCCGATCACGCTGTCGGGCGCCCGGCACTCGCGCCGCTACCACCGCCCCGAGTCCTATGTGAACATGCGACTCAGCGCGGCGCTCGGCGGCCTGGGCAACCACGGCGTCAACGCGATCGACGGCGCCGACGTGGTGCTCGACGTCAGCGGCGGCGACAGCTTCAGCGACATCTACGGCGAGCACCGGTTCCGCACGGTGGCCTGGCCCAAGAAGCTGTCCCTGCTGCGCAAGCGCAAGCTGGTCTTCCTGCCCCAGACGTACGGCCCGTTCAAGATCCCACGGATCCGGGCCGAGGCGGCGGGGCTGGCCCGCGGTGCGGCGATGGCCTGGGCCCGCGACCCCGACAGCTACGCCGCGCTGCGCGACCTGCTCGGTTCGGACTTCGACCCGCGGCGGCACCGCGAGGGCGTCGACGTGGCGTTCGGGCTGGAGCCGCGGGCGCCCGAGGGGGCGGCCTTCGACCAGCTCGCGTCCTGGTTCGCGGCGGCCGACGGCCCGGTGATGGGCATCAACGTCAGCGGGCTGATGTCGCGGGCCGAGGGGATCGCGCAGTTCCGGCTCGCCGGTGACGGCGGGAAGGTCGCGCGGCAGATCTGCGAGCGGGTGCTCGACGAGCCCGACACCCGCGTGATCATCGTGCCGCACGTGCTCGCCGCCGGCGGCACCGACGACGACACCGCCACCAGCGAGGCGCTCCGGGCCGACCTGGCCGCGAAGTACGGCGACCGGATCGCGATCACGCCGCGCGGGCTCGACCCGCACCAGACCAAGTGGGTGATCAGCCGCACCGCGTGGTTCTGCGGGATGCGGATGCACGCCACGATCGCGGCGCTCTCGTCGGCCGTGCCGGCCGCGATCCTCGCGTACAGCCTGAAGGCCCGTGGTGTCTTCGCCACGGTCGGGCAGGAGCGGCACGTGGCGGACGCGCGCTCGCTCGGCGACGACGAGCTGCTCGACACGTTGTGGAAGTCGTGGTCCAACCGCTCGGCCGCGGCGGCGGAGCTGGCCGAACGGGTGCCGGTCGCGGTCCGGCGGGCGGGAGAGCAGATGGACGAGATCGTTTCCCTGGCCCGGTCCGCCGCATGAGCCGCACGCCGCGCGACGTGCACGACGTCGCGGAACAGAAGCTGTGCACCGGCTGCGGGGTGTGCGCCTATCTGGCCCCCGACGAGGTGGCGATGGGCGACGTGCTGGCCTACGGGCGCCGGCCGCTGCCGCTGTTGCCGTCCCGTGGCCCCGGCGCGGCCGCCGCGTTGAGCTGCTGCCCCGGCGTGCGCCTGGAGCACGAATCGGCCGCGCCCGGGCCCGGCGAGTACGCGGACCTGCGGGCGGCCTGGGGTCCGGTGCTGCGGGTGTACGAGGGCTTCGCGGCGGACCCCGAGATCCGGTTCGCCGGCTCCAGCGGTGGCGTGGCGACCGCGCTGTCGGCCTTCCTGATCGAGCAGGAGGGCATGACGGGCGCGCTGCACATCGGTGCGCGGGCCGACGTGCCGTACCTCAACGAGACCCGGCTGTCCCGTTCGCGGTCGGAACTGCTGGCCAACGCGGGCTCCCGCTACGCGCCGGCCAGCCCCTGCGAGCGCCTCGACCTGATCGAGTCGGCGGAGACGCCGTGCGTGTTCATCGGCAAGCCGTGCGACGTGGCCGCGGTCTCGATGGCCCGCCGCGAGCGGCCGGAGCTGGACCGCAAGGTGGGCCTGACGATCGCGGTGTTCTGCGCGGGCACGCCGTCGACGCAGGGCACGCTGGAGATGCTCAAGGTGATGGGCGTCGAGGACCCGGCGCAGATCTCCCACGTCGCCTACCGGGGCAACGGCTGGCCGGGCAACGCCCGCACGGCGGTGCCCGGTGACGAGGCCGAGCGGACGCTGACCTACGAGCAGTCGTGGGGCGACATCCTGCAGAAGCACCGCCAGTGGCGCTGCTACCTGTGCGCCGACCACACGGGCGAGTTCGCGGACGTCGCGGTGGGCGACCCGTGGTACCGCCCGACGGCCGGCGACCCGGGCCGCTCACTGGTGCTGGCCCGCACGGAACGCGGCCTGAAGATGATCGAGGCGGCGATCGCCGCGGGGGCACTGGTCCTGGAACAGGTGGGCCCGGAGATCCTGCCGGCGTCACAGCCGAACCTGCTCCGCGCCCGGGGCGCGGTCTGGGGCCGGATGGTCACGTTGCGGGCGGCGGGCCTGATGACGCCGCGCACGCGCCACCTGCCGATGGCCAGGATGTGGCGGGACAACCTGTCGACGAAGGAGAAACTCCAGTCGACGGTGGGCACGGTCCGCCGCATCCGCCGCAAGTCGCTGCGGGCTCGGGCGGACCTGACCCCGATGGAGCCACCGAACGACTGACCTGGATCTCCGGCTCCTCGGCGTCGGCATCGGCGTGCTCATCCGCAGCCAGATCGCGGCGACCGTCACCTCGGTGCTGGCCTACCTGCTCGGCACGGCCCTGATCGGC
>NZ_JBFAIU010000153.1:0-17314 GCF_040654855.1 Asanoa sp. NPDC050611 | reverse complement strand
AGCGGCGGTTGCTGCTCAACACCATCGGGCGCGGCGCCTGCGCCGGAACGCCTTGTGGGCGGCGCCCGCGCCCGCGGCCTGTCCCGGCGTCACCCGTGGCGACTGTGCCCGCACGCCTGTCGACGGTGCCGGGGCGCCTGCGCTCGCATGGCCTGCCTCGGCGTCACCTCTGGCGCCTGCACCCGCACGCTTTGTCCGCGGTGCTCGGGGTGACCGCGCCCGCACGCGTCGTCTCGGGTGCCCCCGGCGCCTGCGTGGTCGACCGCGGCGAGTTCACCGATCTGGCACGGCGGCGATCGAGCCGTTGCGGTCCCCAGTGCGTGGTCGTGACCGGCTGTTGCGTGAGCAGGGGTCCTTCAGCGGCCCGCGGTGGTTGCGCTACGTCAGTCGATGCCGAGAACGGGGAGGCACTCCTCGACGCCGGTCAGCTTGATGTCGTCTCGCCGGCCCCGTTCCCACGCGTCCCGGGTGAGGCGCCACCGTTGGATCTGGGCGGGCTCGCCACGGCGGGTGTCCCAGTCCGTGCCGTTGGGCTCGTAGGCCAGGCCGCGGGAGATCCGGTTCGACCCTTCATTGTCGACGAAGGCGTCGCTGCCGGCTTCGCGTGCGCCCAGCCCGGCGAAGGCCAGGTGCAGGATCGCCGCCCGCATTTCCTTGCCGAGGCCCTGTCGGCGGCTGCCGGGGGCCAGCCACGAGAAGCTGGTCACCGTGCCGAAACGGGTGAAATCCTTGCCGATGAGGTCCTGCATGCCGACCGGTTCGCCGTCGACGAGTGCGACGAAGTACAGGCGCCACGCGTCCGGGCTCACTCGGCCGCGGCCCGTCCAGATGCTGCGGAGCCATCGCCACTCGCGTTCGGGGCTGTCGGCGTAGAACGAGATCGGGTCGTCGAACGGCCACGGCTCCGCGTCGGCGATTCCGGCCCGCACGAGCGGCACGAGGCGTTCCAGCAGCTCGTCGGACGCGCCGGCCAGCGTAAGGCGCGGCGTGTGCACTTCGACGTTGAGCGGGGGATAGGTATGGGCCACGCCCGGACGGTAACCAGCCCACTCGGCCATCGCATCCGGTTTCCCTACCGGCCGGGCTCGGCGCGCCGCGCCGGCCGCGCACCCTGCCAGAGCCCGTGGCGACGCGTATCGCACGGCGTTCCTGCCGCTTTGCCGAGAGCACCGGCGACCAGGCGGCTACCGCACGGCGTCACCGGCTGCGTCTGAGAGGTGGTAGCGGCCAGTTTCGCTAATCCCGGCCCTGCCACGTCGTGATGCAGGCCTCGTTGCCCTCCGCGTCGGACAGGACCCAGAACGCCGGCGCGCTCGTTGCCGACACGACCTTGCCACCGGCGGCCACGGCCGACTCGATGCGGTCACGGGCCTCGTCGTGGGGGACGCAGATGTCGAAGTGGATGCGGTTGCGTTGTGGGCGCGGCTGATCCATCTGCTGGAACCAGATCGCCGGACCCTCGCCGAACGGGTCGACCACCGCCGCCTCCGGACCCTCCGCACCCGGCTCGTCGACGTAGCCCAGCACCGCCTTCCAGAACGGTCGGATCGAGGCGATGTCCAGCGCGTCGATCGCGATCTCCAACACCTGAACCGCGGGCTCAGCGCGCAGGCCCGCCGAGTGCAGCGCGCTCGTGACCCGCCGCGCCAGCTCGACGTCGCGGGTCGTCACCGCTGCGTGGGCCAGCGACTGCAGGGTCAGCACCACGCGCGACGCCCGGACGTCCGCCCGTAGGTGACCATCCGCGTCCGGGCCGCAGGCGGCGACCGCCGACGTCACCACCGCGGCCGCCGAGGACAGTGACGGGACCGTCACCGACGTGCGCAGCGTGCCCAACAGAAACCGCCAGCCCAGGTCGCCCACCGCGGCTGAGGCCTGCTGCCGCGTAAGCGTCGTCTGCTCCATGCCGGGATCCTCTCAACCCCCACCGACATTTCTCACGCCGCGCAACGCACCGCTCAGGAACACCGCACCCCCGAACAGCACAGCCACGACCGTCAGCGCTCGCAGCACCGTCAGCCGGTCGCCCAGCAGGCCGATCAGCGGGGGACCAGCCAGGAACGCGCAGTAGCCGATGGTCGCCACCACGCTGACCCGGCCCGCGGCCGCGACCGGGTCCGAAGCCGCGGCGCTCATCCCCACCGGGAAGCCGAGCGCCGTCCCGAGCCCCCACAGCAGGGCGCCGACCAGCGCCAGCGGCAGCACCGGCGCGAACACGAACAGCGCGCCGCCGGTCAGGCCCACGAGCGCGCACGCCCGCAGCACCGCGACCCGGCCGTGGCGATGCAACAGCCACGGGCCCGACCAGCGACCCGCGGTCATGGCGGCCAGGAACACCGCGAACGCCAGCGTGCCCACCGCCGGCGAGGCACCGTGCCCGTCGACGGCGGCGATCACGATCCAGTCGTGCCCGGCGCCCTCGGCCATCGTGAACGTCAGCACGAACAGCCCGATGAGGAGGGTGCGCGGCTCCCGCCACGCGCCGAATCCGGTCCGCGCCGCGGCGGCCACCGGAACATCACCGGAGCGGTCCGGCAGGAACCAGAGGGCGTACGCCGGAACGACCACCGCCACCAGCACCGCCACCGCCGTGAGGTGCGCCGCGACCGGCACCCGCAGGGCGACGAGCCCGGCGCCGGCCAGGGCGGCGACCACGCTGCCGACCGAGAACCCGGCGTGCAGCCGCGACATGACCGGCCGGTCGAGATGCCGTTCAAGGACCGTACCCTGCAGGTTCATCGCGACGTCCCACGCGCCCGTGCCGATGCCCAGCAGGAACAGCCCGACCACCGTCGGCGCGACACCGACGAGCGCGCCGAACGCCGCCCCGGTCAGGCCGACCGCGAACAGCACCGAGCTGACCGTGGCCACCAGCCGGGACCCGAACCGCGCCACCACCGGGCCGGACAGCACCAGCGCGAGCACCGCACCGGCCGAGCCGGACAGCAGCGTCAACCCGAGCGCGGCCGGGCTCAGGCCGAGCTGGTCGCGGATCTGCGGCACCCGGGCGAACAGGCTGGCGAACGCGAGCCCCGACATCCCGAACGCGGCGAACGTGGCAACCGTCGCCCGGCGTACCGCCGGATCAGCCGTCACCCGACGCGGCCCTCCAGAACGTCCCACGCGCCGCCATCGCCGCGGGGCTCGTAGCGGCGGAGTTCGTGCGTCGCGCGCACCAGATCGCGCAACGCCGCCAGGTCACCGCGGACCGCACCGCCGGCACGGGCCTGCACCAGCACGTTCCCGACCGCCGTCGCCTCCACCGGCCCGGCCAGCACGGGCAGCCCGCACGCGTCCGCCGTCAGCTGGCACAGCAGTGCGTTGCGCGCCCCGCCACCGACGAGATGGACCACCCGCACGTCCCGGCCCGACAGCGCGGCCGCCGAACGCACCGCCCGCCGGTGCGCCAGCGCCAGACTGTCCATGATGCACCGCACCACGGCGGCCCGGTCGGCCGGCGGTCGCTGCCCGGTGCGCCGGCACTCCGCGGCGATCCGCTCCGGCATCTCACCCGGCGGCAGGAACACCGGGTCGTCCGCGTCCACGACCGCGCCGAACGCCGGCACCTCGGCCGCCGCGGCCAACAGTGCGGGCAGGTCCGGGTCGCCCCACGAGCGCAGGCACTCCTGCAACAGCCAGAGCCCCATCACGTTGCGCAGGTAGCGTATCGTCCCGTCGACACCGCCCTCGTTGGTGAAGTTCGCCAGCCGGCTCACCTCGGTCAGCACCGGCGCGTCCAGCTCCACACCGACCAGGGACCAGGTGCCGCAGGAGATGTACGCGAAATCGGCGCCCGCGGCCGGCACCCCCACCACCGCCGACGCGGTGTCGTGCGACCCGACCGCGACCACCTCGGTGGCGTACGGGAGCTCGGCGCGCACCGGCCCGATCCGCTCGCCCGGCCGCCGCAACGGCGGGAACAGGCCCACCGGCAGCCCGACGTCGGCGATCAGCCCGGTGGCCCAGCCCCGCGCCCGCACGTCGTACAACTGCGTGGTGGACGCGTTCGTCTCCTCGGCGCCGATCTCACCGGTCAGCCAGTAAGCGATCAGGTCCGGCATCAGCAGCATGTGCCGCGCGGCTCCGAGCTGTGGGCTGTCGGCCGCCGCGGCAAGCTGATAGAGCGTGTTGAACGGAAGCTGCTGCAACCCGGTGGTGGCATAGAGCCGCTCCTCGCCGAGCCGCTCCGCCACGACCCGCCAGACCTTGTCCGTGCGCCCGTCCCGATAGTGCACCGGATTGCCGAGCAACGCACCACTGGAGTCCAGAAGTCCATAGTCGACAGCCCACGAGTCGATCCCGACACTGTCAACAGGGCCCGCCACGGCAAGTCCCTTGAGGACACCGGCCCACAGGGACAGCACGTCCCAGTGCAACGTGCCACCCGCCCGCACCGGCTCGTTGGTGAACCGGTGCGCGGTGGTCAGGTCGAGCCGACCCGCGCCGAGCCGCCCGACCACGACGCGCCCACTGGACGCACCGAGGTCGACCGCGGCGTACGCGTTCACCGCAGGAACGCCGCGGCCACGCCGGCGTCGACCGGCACGTGCAGGCCCGTGGTGTGCGACAGGTCGCCGGCCGTCAGCGCGAAGACCGCGTTGGCGACGTTCTCCGGCAGCACTTCCCGCTTGAGCAGGGTGCGCTGCGCGTAGTAGGCGCCGAGCTCCTCCTCGGGAACCCCGTATACCGCCGCGCGCTTGGCGCCCCAGCCGCCGGCGAAGATGCCGGAGCCGCGTACGACACCGTCGGGGTTGATGCCGTTGACCCGGATGCCGTGCGCACCGAGCTCGGCGGCGAGCAGCCGCACCTGATGGGCCTGGTCGGCCTTGGCCGCGCCGTAGGCGACGTTGTTGGGACCCGCGAACACCGAGTTCTTCGAGGAGATGTAGATGATGTCGCCGCCGAGACCCTGGTCGACCAGCATCCTGGCGGCCTCGCGCGAGACCAGGAACGAGCCGCGGGCCATCACGCCGTGCTGCAGGTCCCAGTCGGCCTCGGTCGTCTCCAGCAGGGGCTTGGAGATGGACAGGCCGGCATTGTTGACGACCAGGTCGACGCCGCCGAACGCGAGTGCCGCCGCGCGGAGGGCGGCCACGATCGCGGCCGTGTCCGTGACGTCGGCGGTGACCGGGATCGCGACGTCGGTGCCGCCGATCTCGGCCGACACGCGCGCCGCGGCCTCCCCGTCACGGTCGGCGACGACCACGCACGCGCCCTCGGCGGCCAGCCGGTGCGCGATGGCCCGGCCGATGCCGGAACCACCGCCGGTGACGAACGCGACCCGCGTCGCGAGGGGCCGGGGTTGGGGCATCCGCGCCAGCTTGGCCTCCTCGAGGGCCCAGTACTCGATGCGGAACTTCTCGGCCTCGTCGATCGGCGCGTACCGGGAGACCGACTCGGCGCCGCGCAGCACGTTGATGGCGTTGACGTAGAACTCGCCCGCGACCCGGGCGGTCTGCTTGTTGGCGGCGAAGGAGAACATCCCGACCCCGGGCACGAGCACGATCGCCGGGTCGGCACCGCGCATAGCGGGCGAGTCGGGGGTCGCGTGCCGCTCGTAGTAGGCCCGGTAGTCGTCCCGGTACTCGGCATGCAGGGTCTGTAGACGCGCGACCACATCGGACAGCGGCGCCGTCGGGGGCAGGTCGAGGACGAGCGGGCGGACCTTCGTACGCAGGAAATGGTCCGGGCAGGAGGTGCCCAGCGCGGCCAGCCGGGGATGCTCGGCGCGGGAGACGAAGTCGAGCACCTCGGGGCTGTCGGTGAAGTGGCCGACCACGCGGCGATCCGTCGACGCCAGGCCACGGATCACCGGTGCCAGGGCCGCGGCCCGCTCCCGGCGCTCCGGCTCGGGAAGGGCCTCGTGGACGACCGGCCCGAACGGCTCGGCCCGCCCGTGCTCGGCGATGTAGGCCGCCGCCGTCTGGATGATCGACAGCGAGTTGGCCTCGCACTCCGCGCTGGTCGCTCCCCACGCCGTGATGCCGTGGCCGCCGAGGATCACGCCGATCGCCGCCGGGTTCGCCTGCCGGACGGCCGCGATGTCGAGCCCGAGCTGGAACCCGGGCCGCCGCCACGGCACCCAGACCACCCGGTCGCCGAAGATCTCCTTGGTCAGCGCCGGCCCGTCGGCCGCGGTCGCGATCGCGATGCCCGAGTCCGGGTGCAGGTGGTCGACGTGCGCCGCGTCGACGAGACCGTGCATCGCCGTGTCGATCGACGGCGCCGCCCCACCCCGCCCGTGCAGGCAGTAGTCGAACGCCGCGACCATCTCGTCCTCGCGCTCGACGCCCGGGTAGACGTCGACCAGCGCCCGCAGCCGATCGAGCCGCAGCACCGCGAGACCGGCCGGCGTCAGCGTGCCCAGGTCCCCGCCGGAACCCTTGACCCACAACAGCTCCACGTCGCCGCCGGTCACCGGGTCGGTGTCGGTGCCTTTCGCGGACGTGTTCCCGCCCGCGTAGTTCGTGTTCCGCGGGTCGGCGCCGAGCCGGTTCGACCGGGCGATCAGGTCATCTACGGCAGACACAGTCATGCTCCCCAGCCGGCGGCCTGGCCGCCGACACGCTCGGCTCGGACGGTTTCGTAGTAGCCCGAGCGCTTGTAGGCGGCGACCGGGTCGGGGTCGAGGCCCAGGTCGGCGCGCAGGTCGCGCAGCAGCGGTCGGACGTCGGTGTGGTAGGCGTCCATCAGCACGTCGTTGGCTTCGAGCACGTCACCATTCTGCTGTGCCGCGGCCAGCGCGCGGGTGTCGACGAAAAGCGCCTTGGCGGTCGCTTCTTGCACGTTGCAGACCGACCGGATCACCGCCTGGATCTTGGGCTCGATGTTGTGGCACTGGTCGAGCATGAACGCGATCCCCGCCTCGGGTTTCAGCGCGTCGGCGGAGACGATCTCGCACATGATCCGGAACAGCTGGAACGGGTCCGCGGCGCCGACCATGAGGTCGTCGTCGGCGTAGAACCGCGAGTTGAAGTCGAACGCGCCGAGCTTCCCGGCCCGAAGCAGCACCGCGACGATGAACTCGATGTTCGTACCCGGTGCGTGGTGTCCGGTGTCGATCACCACCTGGGCGCGGTCGCCGAGGGCCAGGCAGTGGGCGTAGGCGGTGCCCCAGTCCGGCACGTCCGTCGTGTAGAACGCCGGCTCGAACAACTTGTACTCCAACAGCATCCGCTGCCCGGGCCCGAGCCGGTCGTAGGTCGCGGCCAGCGCGGCAGCGAGCCGGTCCTGCCGCGCCCGGATGCTGTCCTGTCCCGGATAGTTGGTCCCGTCGGCGAACCACAACTTCAGGTCCCGCGACCCGGTGGCGTCCATGATGTCGACGCACTCCAGCAGGTGGGCCAACGCCTTCGCCCGCACATCCGCATCCGGGTGACACACCGAGCCGAGCTTGTAGTCGTCTTCCTGGAACGTGTTCGTGTTTATCGCGCCCAGCCCGATGCCCCGCTCCTTGGCGTAGGCCGCCAGGGCGGCGTAGTCGTCGAGCTTGTCCCAGGGGATGTGCAGCGCGACGGTCGGGGCGACCCCGGTGAACCGGTGCACGGTGGCGGCGTCGGCGATCTTCTCGTACGGATCCCGCGGCACACCCTCCTGCGCGAACACCTTGAACCGCGTACCCGAATTCCCGAACGCCCACGAGGCCGTCTCGATCCGTTGATCACGCAAGGCCGCGAGCACGCGGCTCCGGGTGTCCGGGGCTGGTTCGGTCATGGGTGTCGTCCTCCGCGCCGGGCCTGGGGCATCTCGCCACCTGAAACGTTTCACGTCGCGATCCGACGATATCCGGCCCTCGATAGGGGAGTCAAGGTATGAGACGTTTCAGCGGATCCCCGAGATCGCGTACGCTGATCCACCATGGCGGCGAGCATCAAGGAGGTCGCGCAGCGGGCCGGCGTCTCGCTGGGCACGGTGAGCAACGTGCTCAACCGCCCCGACATCGTCTCGCCGCAGACCCGCCGGCGCGTCCAGGAAGCCATCGAGGAACTCGGCTTCGTCCGCAACGACTCGGCGCGGCAGTTGCGCGCGGGCCGCAGCCGCACCGTCGCGATCGTCGTACTGGACGTCTCGAACCCGTTCTTCACGGACGTCGTCCGCGGCGCGGAGTCGGTGGTCGAAGGCGCCGGCGGCATGGTGGTGGTCTGCAACAGCGGCGGCGACGCGTCGCGCGAGCACCGCCACCTGGACGTCCTGGAGGAACAACGGGTCCAGGGACTGCTCGTCACCCCGGTCAGCGACGGCAGGCAGCCGCGCCTGGACCGCATGGTCAAACGCGGCATCCCGGTGGTCCTGGTCGACCGCGGCGCGGGCCTGGCCAACCAGTGCTCGGTAGCGGTCGACGACGTCCTCGGCGGCCGCCTGGCGGCGGAGCATCTGGCGGAGCGCGGCCACCGCCGCATCGCCTTCGTCGGCGGCCCGCTCTCCCTGCGCCAGGTCGCCGACCGCCGCGCCGGCGCCGAATCAGCCCTGGCCGAACGCGACCTCCCGCCACCGCTGGTAGTGGAAACGCCGGTCCTCTCGGTCTCGACGGGCCGCGTCGCCGCCGACGAGATCGTCGCCCTGCCCGCGACCCGCCGCCCAACGGCGATCTTCTGCGCCAACGACCTGGTCGCCCTGGGCGCGCTGCAGGCCCTGACGGCCCACGGCCTACGCGTGCCGGACGACATCGCCCTGGTGGGCTACGACGACATCGAGTTCGCCGCGGGCGCGGCGGTCCCGCTGTCCTCGATCCGCCAGCCCCGCGAACAACTGGGCCGCACGGCGGCGCAACTCCTCCTGGAGGAGTCGACGGACCCGGAACACCACGAACACCGCCACGTGGTCTTCCAGCCCGAACTCGCGGTCCGCCAATCCAGCGAACGCAAACGCCGCCGCACCCGATAGACCAGATCAAGGGCAGGTTCATTGCTCGGGCCCGCGGTGGTCCGGACCGTTCCTCCCGCGAGACACCACTTCGCTCGCCATCCCCGCCGCTGGTCACCGCACACCCAGCATCCTGTGCGCCGATTCGCGAACGCCCGCGGCTCGCAGGTGGCGCTCACGGCCAACTGCCGGTCGTGCTCCTACCTGAATGGGGTGTCACGTCGAGCTCGCGGAAGCGGGTCAGTAGGGCATCGAGGCAGGCGGCAGGTCTTCGGTTGGCCCGGAGGGGGATGCCGGCCTCGCTCTGCCACAGGGCGTCGCCCAGGGTGGTACGGAGGTGCCAGGCCAGGATCCGGCCCAGGGACAGGGTCTGGCCCGTGAGCCGGCGGTAGTGGCGGACCGTCGCGGTCAGGAGTTCGACGCCGGGTCCCGTGCCGGGGAGTGAGCGCAGGTCGTACTCCGGTTCCGCGACGCCGGCCGTCTCGAAGTCGACCACGACGCGGAGGCGGTCGCCGGACCACACCTGGTTGTCGCCGTGCAGGTCCGCGTGGACCAGCACCGCCGCCCGCCGGTCCGACAGCGTGGCGTCCGTCCACTCGCACAGGGACCACAGCGTCCCGTGCTGGTCGTCGCGGAGCCACGGGCGCAGGCGCTCGCGCAGCACCCGCGTCGAGGCCGGGTGCTGCGGGCCGAGCCGCGCCTCGGGCAACCCACCGACCGGAGCGGCGTGCAGCGCCGCCAGGAACTCGGCCAGCTGCGCCCCGGCCTGGTCCCGGTCGATGGAGTCCACCACCTCGAACAGCGACGCACCCGGCACCCGCCTCGTGACCAGCAGCACCGGGTCGAGGCTGCTGGCGACGACCTCCGGAAGGTAGGGCCCCGACAGCGCGGCCAGGACGCCGATCTCCCGGGCGACCCGCGCCGCCGCCGGTCGCGACCAGGCGAACTTGGCGACGAACCGGCCGTCCACGACCGCGGTCGACGACCACCACACCGGATCGCTCTCCACGCGGCGCGCGCGCAACTCGATCGCGCCGCCGGCCAGCTCGGGGGCGACCTCCCGCAGGGCGTCAGCCACGCAGCGCACGGAACAGCTGCTCACCCACCGCATGCTAGGAGTCGCGCCAGGCGTCGGTGACGCATCCCTCCTCGAACATCCACCAACCCTGCTCCGCGCCGGAGACCAGCAGCTGTTTGATCGCGGCCAGGTCCGCATCCGCCGGCACGGTCATCGCCACCAGCGGCAACGCCTCGCTGAACGACTCGCCGCCGAGCCCGAAGGGGCGGAATCGCTCGTGCACCGCCGCCGCGTCGCGGCCGAGGGGTCCGCTCGGCACCGGCAGCACGCGGATCGTGCATTTATCGGACGCCTCGACCCGCCCCGCGGCCCACAGGCTGCCGTCGTCGGCCACGCTGAAGCGCACGACGTCCCCTTCCGCGACACCGTCCTGCAGGAACGGCACGTTCGCCACCCGCGCCGTGTCGACGCCGACGGGCCGGGCCCACAATCCCTCGGTGTCGTACGGAAGCCATCCCTCCCGCGGCACGAACCGGAACCAGACCTTGACCAGCTCCGCGTCGACACCGGCCGACCGCTCGGGAGCAACTGACGCCATGCGATCTCCTCACCACACGATCGCCCGCATCACAACCGGGCAAGCGCGGAACGCAGGAAGTCGTCGCGTCGCCCGGTCGCGTGCGGACTGTAGAGGATCGTAGGGGTGTTGAGCGCTGCCACGGCATCCCAGTAGGCGACGTCGCGGGCCCGCTCGCCGCTCGCGCGTTCCCAGCCGTCCAACACGAGCCGGGCCGCCGCATCGTCGTACAGGAGCGTGACCTGTTTGCGGAGCTCGCCGATGTCCACGCCCGGATTGCCGACGCCGGCCGTCTTCCAGTCGATCAAAGCGTGCACGACCCCGTCCGCGACGACCGTGTTTCCCGGCCATACGTCGCCGTGCACGAACACGAACGGCGAAGACGGCGGCGGGAGAGCCGAGACCAGTTCGTCGGCCCGCGACAGCAGCGCCGTCGTCGCCATTCTGCCGACCCGGCGCTCGTGGGCGAAGTCGTCGACCGCGATGGGGCGCGGCCGGAACGGGAGACCTGGTTGCGGGCCGATGCGGTGGACCCGGGCGACAGCCGCGCCCGCGGCCCGGAGGAACGAGACGGAAAGCGCCGCGGGCCAGTTGCTGGTCCCAAGCACGACCGTCTCCAGGCTCACCCCGGGCGAGGCGGCGACCAGACGCGGCGCCGGCAGCCCGTGCCGCGCGGCCACCTCGAGCGCCGCGACGTTGACAGCGATCTGGTCGAGTGAGATCCGGCTGCTCGGCGCCCGCAGCACGAGCGGCCCCGATACGGCGTCGACCCACCACGGACTCTCCCCGCCGTGCAGGGATCGAACGGTCGACACGCAGCCACCGAGCCGTGCCGTCAACCACGCACACAGCGGCTCAGGAAGATACCCGCACTGGACGACTCTAGCCTTTGATCGCTCCCGAGGTCATGCCGGCGACGATGCGGCGGTTGAAGAACAGGAACATGATCAGCGGTGGGATCGTGATCAGCAGGATGTTCATGAAGAGCAGGTTGTACTGCGACGTGAACTGGCTCGAGAAGTTGTAGAGCGTCAGCTGCACCGTCGCGTTCTGGTCGCCCGGCAGGAAGTACAGCGGGTTCACGAAGTCGTTGAACACCGTCACCGACTGGACCACGATCACCGTGATCGCCACCGAGCGCAGCAGCGGGAAGATGACCCGGAAGAACAGCCGGAACGGCGACGCGCCGTCGATGATGGCCGCCTCGTCCAGCTCCCGCGGAATGGTGGCGATGAACGCGCGGAACAGCAGGATCGCGAACGAGATGCCGAACGCGACCTCGACCAGGATCAGGCCCGGCATCGTACGGAAGAGGCCGAGCTTCTGCAGCACCCAGATCGTCGGCACCACCGCGGGCGGGATGATCAGCCCCGACAGCACCAGGAAGTTGACCAGCACGTTCCACCTGCTCTTCCGGCGCTGCAGCACGTAGGCCACCATCGCCGCCAGCACCACCATGATGGCCACGCTGCACACCGTCAGGATCGTGCTGTTGATGAACGCGATGATGAGCATGTAGTCGCGGGCCTTGACCACGTCGACGAAGTTCTGCACGATCTGGAAGTTCTCGGGCCACGAGAAGTCCAGCAGCGCCGCCTGCTGCCGCGACTTCACCGCCGTCAGCACGATGAAGGCGAACGGCACCAGGAACACCACAATGGACAGCAGGATCGCGACTCCGCTGAGCCAGTAGTTACGGCGGCGGCCGGTCACAGCTCGACCTCCTTGCGCGACAGGAACCAGTACAGCGGCAGGATGATCGCGGTGACCACCAGGAAGAGGATCACGTTGCCGGCGGTGGACAGGCCGTAGAAGCCGGCCTGGTACTGCTTGTAGATGACCGACGCGATCACGTCGGAGGTGAAGCCGGGGCCGCCGCGGGTCATCGCCCAGATCAGGTCGAAGGACCGCAGGCCGCCGATCAGCGACAGGATGATCACGGTGACCGTCGCCGGCCGGGCCAGCGGCAGCACGATCCGGAAGAAGCTCGCGGTGGCGGAAGCGCCGTCGACCCGGGCCGCCTCGAAGTACTCCTGCGGGATCGAGACGATGCCGGCGATGTAGATGAGCGTGGCCAGCCCGACGCCCTTCCACACGTCGACCAGCGCCACCGAGAGCAGTGCGAAGTCCGGGTCCGTGAGCCAGCCCGGGCCCTGGACGCCGAGCACGGCCAGCGACTCGTTGATCAGGCCACGCTCGGGGTTCATCAGCACCGTGAAGGTCAGCCCGACGCCGATCGTGCTGACCAGCACCGGGAAGAAGACCAC
Source organism: Asanoa sp. NPDC050611 (assembly GCF_040654855.1). Lineage (NCBI taxonomy): Bacteria > Bacillati > Actinomycetota > Actinomycetes > Micromonosporales > Micromonosporaceae > Asanoa > Asanoa sp. NPDC050611. The sequence goes on along the minus strand of NZ_JBFAIU010000153.1, from coordinate 4,590 downwards.
CGAGCGCAGGTAGCCCCGCCCGATGATCTGCGAGGTCAGCAGCACCGCGAGCAGGAGACCGAGCACCACCTTGAGGCCCGACGTGACCACGGCGTACACCAGCGTGTGTGTCAGGCCCGAGACCAGCGCCGGCTCGCGGAAGAAGTTGACGAAGTTCTCGAAGCCGATGAAGTGCGAGTCGAAGATCGTCCAGCGGGTCAGGCTGAAGTAGAACGACGCGAACGTCGGCACGAGGAACAGCACGCCGTAGACGACCGCGGCGGGCAGGTAGAACCAGGAGGGGTACGGGCTCCGCTTTCTCATTCCGCGGCCTCTCGTCGAGGGCGCCGCGCGACAGGCAGCAGTCGCGCGGCGCCACGAACCGTCACCAGCCCGGAAGGCCGAGCTGTTGGGCCTGCTTCTCGACGTCACGGTCGTACAGCGCGGCACCGTCCGGCGCCTTGCGGATGCCGGAACCGACCTCGACGCAGATCTGCTCGAGCGACGGACCCTTCACCGGGGACAGGAACTCCAGCGCCAGGCTGGACCCGCCTTCCCGGTCGATGTAGGGCTGCATGTCCTTGATCGACTGTGGCACGTCGCCGGGTAGCGAACAACCCTTGACCGCGAACGGGCCGGTCGGGGGAGTCGCCTTGGCCTGCGAGGCGCACCCGTCCGGGCTCGCGATGAACGCCAGCAGCTTCTTGGCCGCCTCGAGCTTGGCGCCGCTCGTGGAGGTCGGGATGTAGGCGCCGCCGGGAGCCCAGACCGTCAGGCCGTTGGTGGCCGCGTCGTCGCCGGGCAGCGCGAACAGGCCCACATCGTTGACCTTGTCCGGGTTGTTGATGGCGATGTTGGCGACCGCCGCGGTCAGCATCGGGTAGTGCGCGCCCTCGCCGAGCGCGACCATCCGCTGGCCGTCCTCGTACTTGGCCGACGCGAAGTCCTTGTTGAGGTAGCCGGCGTCGTGCACCTCCTGCAGGTGCTGGAACCCTTCCAGCGCCGCCGGCGTCGTCGCGTACTTCGCCTGGTTCTTCGTGTACTTGTCGGCCCAGCCGGGGTCGGCCGCCGAGACGTTGTGGAAGTCGCCGAGGATGAACAGCTGCGACGTCCAGGTCTCCTGGTAGGTCTGGATGACCGGGGCGACCTGGCCGCCCGCCTTGATCTTCGCGTTGTTGGCCATGAACTCGGCCCAGGTCTTCGGCACCTGCAGGCCGAGCTGCTCGTACACCTTGCGGTTGTAGAGCACCGCGCCGCCCATGAACGTGCCGAACGGCGCGCCGTAGAGCTTCCCGCCGGCGCTCACGGTGGTCTTGAAGTTGTCGTCGAGCTGGCCGGCGTAGCCCTGGTCGTCGAGCGCGACCAGGTTCTGCTCGGGCTTGAGGGCCTGGAACAGCGAGCCGGAGTTGTAGAAGAAGACGTCGCTCATGTCGCCGGTGGACAGCCGGGTCTTGACGATGTTGTCGCCCTCGGTGCCCTGGGGCCGGGTCTCGACCTTGACGGTGACGTCGGGGTTCTTCGCGGTGAAGTCGGCGACGACCTGCTCGGCCGTCTTGACCGTCGCTTCCGCGTTGTCGACCAGGAGCGAGATCGCGGTCTTGCCGCCTTCCTCGCTGGAGCCGAGGCTCCCGGCACTGCACGCGGACAGCGCCAGCGCGCTCGCCACGGCTGCGGCCGCGAACGCACCGAGGCGTCGCGGCGGGAAGTGGAACATAGCCGTACCTCCCATTAGTGCGCGTATGAATCGTTTCAGAATTGGTTACCAGACCTTAACGGGACCATCCATCAGGGTCAACCCCTAGCCGAGCAGCGCCGCCAGTCGTGCCCGGAACGTGTCCGCGTGCGGCGAGATGATCGGCGGCGCGATCGCGTCGGCCAGCTCCCGCGCGGGTGCGTCCAGATAGGGCACCGCCCGCCCGGCCGCCTCCCGGTCGTCCGCGACCGCGCCCAGCTCGACCGCCGCCGCCGCGACGGCGGCCCAGGTGGGCGCGTGGTCCAGCACGTCGCGCACCGTCGGGTCACCAGGGAGTTCCGGACTCTTCGGGTACGGGTCGGCACAGGCGAACTCGTGGTCGCCGTGGCCGACCTCGACGGCGTCGCTGCCGTCCGGCAGGTGCACGGTCGCCGTGCTGCCGACCGGCACGCGCAGCGCGAGCGTGAACCGGCCGTCCGCGCGCTGCCACCGCACGGCGGCCTCGCCGTAGGGCGTCAGATGCCGCGCGGACGCCGAGGTGAGCACCGGGCCGGGCAGCGGGCGCACGACGAGTCGCCGGTATCCCGGGGCGCCCGGTGCGAGACCCGCGACCGTCCGGTGCAGCCAGTCCGCCACCGCGCCCAGCGCGTAGTGGTTGAACGAGGTCATCTCGCCCGGGTTGATCCGGCCGTCCGGCAGCATGCTGTCCCAGCGTTCCCAGACCGTGGTCGCACCCATGGTGACCGCGTACAGCCAGGACGGCACCCCGGTCTGCAACAGCAGCCGGTGCGCCACGTCGACCGCCCCGGCCGACGTCAGCGCGTCGGCGATCAGCGGGGTGCCGACGAAGCCGGTGCTGATCCGGAACCCGGAGGTGCGCACGAGGTCGGCCAGCCGCCGCCCGGCACCCGCCCGCTCGCGCTCGCCGGGCAGCAGCGCCCACTCCAGCGCCAGCGCGTACACGGTCTGCGCGTCGCTGATCACCAGGCCACCGGCCGTGACGTACTCCCGGGCGAACGCCTCCCGGGTGCGGGCCGCCAGGTCGGTGTAGTGCCGCTCGGTGTCCCGGTCGCCCAGCACGGCCGCCGCCGACGCCACGATCTCGGCCGACCGGGCCAGGTGCGCGGTCGCGATCACGTCCGGGTCGGCCTTCGCGGCGGCCGGCGCCTCGGGCGGGGCGGTCGGGTCGAGCCAGTCGCCGAACTGGAAGCCGCCGGTCCACAGGCTGTCCTTGCCGGCGAGCGCGGCCAGGCAGTCGACCCAGGCGCGCATGCTCGGCAGCTGCCGCTCGAGGATGCCGGCGTCGCCGGTGCGCTGGTAGAGCACCCAGGGCACGACGGTCGCGGCGTCACCCCAGGCGGCCGCGGCCGGGCGCTCCGTGTGCAGCACGTCCGGGATCACGAACGGCACGCTGCCGTCGGCGTGCTGCTCGGCGGCCAGGTCGGCGAGCCAGCTCGTCAGGAAGCCGGCCGCGTCGAACAGGAACGTCGCGGTCGGCGCGAAAACCTGGATGTCGCCGGTCCAGCCGAGCCGCTCGTCGCGCTGCGGGCAGTCGGTCGGCACGTCGAGGAAGTTGCCGCGGGCGCTCCAGACGACGTTGTCGTGGAACCGGTTGAGCAGGTCGTGCGAGGACTCGAACCAGCCGGTCCGGCGGAGGTCGGTGCCGACGACGACCCCTTCGACGTCCTCGGCTCTCAGCTCGGCGACGCCGCTGATCTCGGCATAGCGGAAGCCGTGGAAGGTGAAGACCGGCTCGAGCGTGACCTCGTCGGGACCGGCCAGGACGTACGCGTCGGTCGCCTTGGCGGTCTTCAGCGGGCGCACGCCCAGCTCGCCGTCCTCGAGCACCTCGGCGTGCCGAACGGTGACCTCGGTGCCGGCGGGCAGCCCGCGCACGCGCAGCCGGACCCAACCGACCAGGTTCTGACCGAAGTCGATCAGCGTCTTGCCGGCCGGCGAGGTGGTGACCGCGACCGCCGGCAGCACCTCGGTCACCCGGACGGGCGGTCCGTCGGGCGCGACCAGCCGGTCGAGATCGGCGTCGAGCACGTCCACGGGGTCGGTGGCCGCCGGGCGCGCCGGGCGGCGCAGGTCGGTGCGCTGGCCGTCGTAGTTGTCGTTGGCCACGACGTCGGTCTCGCCGGCCGTCCACGTCCCGTCGGTGGCCAGCACGTGGGTGCGGCCGTCGGCGGTGGTGACCTCGAGCTGGGCGAGCAGAGCCAGCCGGTCGCCGTAGAGCGCGCGGCCGCCGCGGAAGCCGAGACGGCCGCGGAACCAGCCGTTGCCCAGCGCGACGTCGAGCACGTTCTCGCCCTCGGCGATCAGACCCGTGACGTCGTACGCGCGGTAGCGCAGCCGGTTGGGATAGCTCGTCCAACCAGGGGCCAGCTCGTCGTCGCCGACCCGCTGTCCGTTGAGCTCCGCGCGGTGCAGCCCGTGGCTGGTCACGTAGAGCCGGGCGCGGGTGACCTCGCCGGGCACGTCGAGCCGGCCGCGGAGCAGGGGAGCGGGCGCGTCGGCGCCGCCGAGGCCGCGCGGGCTGACGAACCGCGCGGTCCAGTCGCCCGTGTCGAAGAGCCCACCCTCGGCGTGGGCCGCCGGGCTCCAGTCGGTCCAGCCGCCGGCCGTGTCGCGGACCCGGACCCGCACCGCGACCCGCTCGCGGGACGCGATCGGCGCGGCAGGCCAGGGCACGAGGACCTGCTCGGCGGACTCGACCAGGAAGCGGGCCGGCTGTCCACCGTCGACGGTGACCGCCAGCTCGTAGGCGGCGGCCGCGAACTCCGCGGGCGCGTCGGTGATCTGCCAGGAAAGGCGCGGGGTCCGGCGCGGCCTTCACGTCGATGTTGAAGCGCACGTCGGGCCACGCGGCCAGGACGTCGTCGAGCCGGGGCACGGCGGCCGACCCCGCGACGCGT
>NZ_JBFAIU010000152.1:0-17342 GCF_040654855.1 Asanoa sp. NPDC050611 | reverse complement strand
GTGGCCACGCGGCGCAGCCGGTCCGTGGCCGCGCCGTCCGCACCGGCGAGGTCGGTGAGCTGGTGCAGCACCGCGTCCGCCGTGGTGTCCTGCAGCGCGGCGTGCAGGCCGGCGCGGTCGAGCACGTCCGCCACCACGGCCGACGCGCCCTGCCGGCGCACCCGGTCGGCTCCCGCGGGTGTGCGGGAGATGCCGGTGACCTCATGGCCGGCGGCCACCAGCATGGGCACGAGCAGTCGTCCAACGGCGCCAGTCGCGCCGGCTACCAAGATATTCATGACGGAACCTCCAGAGCACGGATCCCAGAGCCGCACCGAGTACGGGCGCGACCAGGTAGATCCACAGGTCGTTGGTCTCGCCGGACAGCACGGCGGGACCGAGCTGGCGGGCCGGGTTGATCGAGCCGCCGCTGAGCGGGCCGAGCACGGCGATCACGAGGCCGACGGCGAGTCCGATGGTGTACGGCACGAGCCGGGCGTGGCCGCGCTCGACCAGGACGCCCAGCACGACGAACAGGACGGCCATGCTGCCCGCTTCGGCGCTGAACACGGCCGCGGGCGTCCACGTGAGTGCGGGCTGGATCGCACCCAGGCCGAGGTGCGACGCCGGTTCCCGCCACACCAGCCAGGCCAGCCCCGTCCCGGCCACGGAGCCGGCGAGCTGGGCGACCGCGTAGGGCACGACGGCACGGCCGGGGAACATGCCCATCGCCCAGACGGCGATCGTCACCGCCGGGTTCAGGTGGCCCCCGCTGCGCCGCCCGAGCGGGCTGAGGATCAGGCCGGTGAGCAGGCTCCCGCTGATCGCGCCGATGACGGCCAGGGCAGCACCCAGGTCGGCGATGAAGAGCGGCGAGCCGTCGTCCCGGACCCACCGCACCACCGTCACCGCGACGAACAGCACCACGGTGGTGAGCGCGAACTCGACGCCGGCACGCGTACACAGGTCGGCACGATTCATCCGCTTTGAGACGGTTTGGTGGTTGATCACCTTGGCCACGCTACGCGCGGGGTGGCACCGGGGTATGGTCAACTTCTGTGGGGGAACCATGGGCCAATTCCGTGGCCGGAATCGGCACTGACCTGCATCTCGACCTGACCGGCCCGAGGCTGCGGGCCGGCCTCACCGACGCCCTGCGCGAGGCCGTGCGGACCGAGCGGCTCACGCCCGGCACCCGACTCCCGTCGTCCCGTTCGCTGGCCGTCGACCTCGGCATCGCGCGCAACACCGTGGCCAACGCGTACGCCGAGCTGATCGCCGAGGGTTGGCTGACCGCGCAGCAGGGCTCCGGCACGCGGGTCGCCCGGCGCACCAAGCCGCGCCGGGCCGCACCCGCCGCGCTGCGGCCCCGCACGCATCCCACCTACAGCCTGCTGACCGGCTCGCCGAACCTCGCGCAGTTCCCGCGCCGCGAGTGGCTCGCCGCCGCCCGCCGGGCGATCACCGGGGCACCGCACGAGGCGTTCGCGCTCGGCGAGGCCAACGGCCGGATCGAGCTGCGCACCGCCCTGGCGAACTACCTGGCGCGGGCCCGCGGCGTCTACACCGACCCGAGCCGGATCATCATCTGCTCGGGCTTCCACCACGCCCTGGCGCTGGTCGCCCAGGTGCTCAAGGACCGCCGGGTCAGGACGGTGGCCGTCGAGTCGTACGGCCTCGACATCTACCGCGAGCAGCTGAGCAACGCCGGCCTGCGGACACCGGCGCTGCAGGTCGACGAGCACGGCGCCCGCGTCGCGGACCTGAACCGCCTGCCCGGCGTCGGCGCCGCGCTGATCACGCCGGCGCACCAGTTCCCCACGGGCGTGGCGTTGCCGCCGGATCGCCGCGCGGCCGTGCTCGACTGGGCCCGCGCGACCGGCGGGCTGATCCTGGAGGACGACTACGACGGCGAGTTCCGCTACGACCGTTCACCGGTCGGCGCCCTGCAGAGCCTCGACCCGGAGCGGATCGTCTACTTCGGCACCGTGAGCAAGTCGCTGGCGCCGGGCCTGCGGCTGGCCTGGATGGTGCTGCCGGCCGCCCTCGTGCCCGACGTCGTGGCGGCGAAGGGTTACCTGGACTGGGTTTCCAGCTCGCTCGAGCAGCTGACGCTCGCGGAGTTCATCGCGTCCGGCGCGTACGACAAGCACGTGCGCGCGATGCGGCTGCGCTACCGGCGCCGCCGGGACCAGCTGGTCGCGGCCCTCGCGGAACGCGCGCCCGGCATCCGGGTGACGGGCCTGGCCGCCGGGCTCCAGGCGGTCGTCGAGCTGCCGCCCGGCACCGAGGAATCGGTCATCCGCGCGGCCGCCGCCCACGATCTGGAGGTGAGCGGGATCGCGGAGTTCCGCTACGGGTCCACGGACGGCCGGGACGCCCTGGTGATCAACTATTCGGCGCCGCTGGACACCGAGTGGGTCGGCGCGCTGGCTGCCCTGTGCGCCGTGCTGCCGCCGACAGCGGGAAACCCCGCCGGCGCCACGTAGTTCAATCCAGGTATGAACATCTGCGTCTTCCTGTCGGCGGCCGACCTCGACGAGCGCTACACCCGTCCGGCCCGTGCGTTCGGCGAGCTGCTCGGCAAGGCCGGCCACACCCTCGTCTGGGGCGGCTCGGACACCGGCCTGATGAAGGTGGTCGCCGACGGCGTCCAGGAGAACGGCGGCAGGCTCGTCGGCTCCTCGGTCGAGTTCCTGCGCCACCTGGCCCGCCCGGACGCCGACGAGATGGTGATCACCGCCGACCTCGCCGAGCGCAAGGCGGCGCTGCTCGCCCGCTCGGACGCTCTCGTGGTCATGCCCGGCGGCCTGGGCACGCTGGACGAGGTGACCGAGATCCTCGAGCTGCGCAAGCACGGCCTGCACGACAAGCCGGTCGTCCTGCTGAACACGGACGGCTTCTACGACGGCCTGATCACCCAGCTCCGCCGGATGGACGCCGAAGGCTTCCTCCCGGTCCCGCTGCCGACGCTGCTCCAGGTCGCCGACGACGCGCCGGAGCTGCTGGCCCTACTGGAGGCCCGCTAGCGGCGCCGCCTGGCGGACCTCTTCGGCGAAGTGGCAGGCGACCGCGCGTTCGCCCAGCAGGCGCAGCTCCGGCTTCGACTCGGTGCAGCGTGCCTGCTGAAAGCGGCACCGCGTGTGGAAACGGCAGCCGCTCGGTGGGTCGCTCGGGCTCGGCGGGTCGCCGGCGAGCATGATGCGGCTCGCCAGCCGGCGGCGGTTGCGGTCGACGACCGGCGAGGCTGACAACAACGCCTGGGTGTACGGGTGCGCCGGCTCGTCGTACACCGTGTCGGTGTCGCCGACCTCGGCCAGCCGCCCGAGGTACATGACGGCCGTGCGGTCCGCGACGTGCCGGACCACGGACAGGTCGTGCGCGATGAACAGCAGCGCGATGCCCATCCGCTGTTGGAGGTCGCGCAGCAGGTTGACGACCTGCGCCTGCACCGACATGTCGAGGGCCGAGACCGGCTCGTCGCAGACCAGCACCCGCGGTTCCAGGGCCAGCGCCCGGGCGATGCCGATGCGCTGGCGCTGCCCGCCGGAGAACTGGTGCGGGTAGCGGTGCATCAGCTCCGGCGCGAGGTTGACCAGGCCGAGCAGCTCGGCGACCTTGTCCCGCTTCGCCGCGGCGCCGGACACCCGGTTGTGCACCACCAGCGGCTCGCCGACGAGCTCCAGCACGGTCATCCGCGGGTCGAGCGAGGTGTACGGGTCCTGGAAGACCATCTGCACCTCGGCCCGCAGCAGCCGGCGGTCGCGGCCGCGGACCTTGGTGACGTCCTTGCCGTTGACCACGATGCTGCCCGAGTCCGGGCGTTCGAGGCCGACCAGCATCCGGGCCAGCGTCGACTTGCCACAGCCGGACTCGCCGACGATGCCGAGCGACTCGCCCGCCCGCAGCTGCAGGCTGACGCCGTCGACCGCGCTGACCCGCGCCCGGCGCAACCCGCCGCGGCCGGTGTGGAACGTCTTGTGCAGGTCCTGTGCGTCGAGCACCAGGTCACCGGGCGACGGCGGCATGGCGCACCTCCTCAGAGCGGTGGCAGGCGGCAGAACGAGCGTCGTCCAGCATCGCGAGGGGCGGCCGCGTCGTGCGGCACTCGTCGATGACGTACTCGCAGCGGGGGTGGAACGGGCAGCCGGCCGGCTGGTTGGCCGGGCTCGGCGGGCTGCCGGAGATCGCGTGCAGGCTGCTTTCGCGGCGGTCGGCGCGGGGCACGGACCGCAGGAGCGCCTCCGTGTACGGATGGGCGGGCTGACCGAGCAGGTCGTCGGCGCTGCCGGCCTCGACGACCCGGCCGGCGTACATGACCATGACCCGGTCCGCGACCTCGCTGACCACGCCGAGGTCGTGGGTGATCAGCAGGACGGCCATGTCGAGCTCGCGGCGCAGGCTGTCGAGCAGCTCGAGGATCTGCGCCTGGACGGTGACGTCCAGGGCCGTGGTGGGCTCGTCCGCGATGATCAGCTCGGGCCGCAGGGCGATCGCCATCGCGATCAGGATGCGCTGGCGCATGCCGCCCGAGAACTGGTGCGGATAGTCGGAGATCCGCCGGTCCGGTGCCGGGATGCCCACCTGGGCGAGCAGCTCGATCGCCGCGGCGCGGGCCTGCTTGCGTGACATGTCGCGGTGCTCGCGGAACAGCTCGCCGAGCTGGTCGCCGATGGACAGCACCGGGTTGAGCGCGGACAGCGCGTCCTGGAACACCATGGCCATCCGGGTGCCGCGCAGCTTGCGGTGCTGCTGCTCGGAGAGGGTGCGCAGGTCCGTGTCGCCGAGCCGCAGGGTGTCGGCGGTGACGGTCGCGTTGCGGTCGGAGAGGCCCATCATCGCCCGGGCGGCCGCCGACTTGCCGGAACCGGACTCGCCGAGGAGCGCGACCAGCTCGCCGCGGGCGACGTCGAGGTCGACGTCGACGACCGCCGGGACCGGACCGCGCCGGGTCGCGAACGTGACCGTGAGGCCACGTACCTCCAGCGCTCGTGACGTGGAGTCAGCCGATGCATGCATTGCGTGTTCTCCCCAGCAACGAATCGGGCGTTCTTGCCCGTACTTCGCCGTACCGGCGCCCATGACGCCCGTTCTTCTTTTGCATCTTGACTACAGCGCCGGATTTTTGCAACCCTCCCATGCATCGCCGCGCATGCCAGGCCCGACCGGGGCGCCCGGCGACGAAATCTGCGAAACAGAAGGAGGGCTTCGATGCTGGAAAGCGCGAAGCGTTACACCGGCTACACGGCGTACGACTACCTCGAGCCGGGCAAGGACTTCAAGGTCTTCGAGTACGCCGAGCAGATCAGCCGGGTGCCGGCATACGCGGGGCTCGCGCTCTCCGACAGCCAGCGCGAGCGGGTCGTCAAGCTGCTCACCGACGAGATCGTCATCTCGCTGCACGACCACGTGCAGGTCTTCCCGCAGGACATGGGCCAGCTGCGCGAGCACATCCGGCAGGGCCGCGAACCCACCGGCTACAAGGGCCTGGCCCGTTCCGGCATGACCGCGGTCTTCGACAACGGCATGGACGGCACCTGCTGCATCTCCAGCGACGCCGGCTGGAAGTACCAAGACGTGCTCTTCGACCTCGGCGTGCGGATGGCCGACATCGCGCACCAGGACTACGTCATCAAGGGCGAGACGCTCAAGGACATCTACTACGCACACGAGACCGGCCGGATGGCGCACGTCTTCGCGCTGGAGGCGGCGACCCCGATCGAGAACGAGGTCGACCGGCTCGACGTCCTCTACGGCTTCGGCGTGCGCCAGATCGGCATCGCCTACTCCGAGGCCAACTACCTCGGCAGCGGGCTCAAGGAGCGCGGCGACGGCGGGCTCACGTACTTCGGCGAGAAGGCCGTCGAGCGGATGAACAAGCTCGGCTTCGCCATCGACATCTCGCACTCCGGCGACCGCACCGCGCTCGAGGTCGTCCAGCACTCGACGAAGCCGGTGTTCATCACCCACTGCGGCTCGCGCGAGGTCTGGCCGACCAACCGCATGAAGCCGGACGCCGTCATCAAGGCGTGCGCCGAACGCGGCGGCGTCCTCGGCCTCGAGGCGGCGCCCCACACGACCCTGTCGGCCGCCCACCCGCGGCACAGTCTCGATTCGGTGATGGACCACTTCACGCACTGCGTGGACCTGATCGGCATCGACCACGTCACATTCGGCCCGGACACCCTGTTCGGTGACCACGTCGGCCTGCACAAGGCCTTCGCGAGCAACCTGTCCACAAAGGAAGCCCACGGTCGCGTGGAGTTCCCCGAGGTGGAGTACGTCGACGGCCTGGAGAACCCGGCCGAGTGTTTCTACAACATCATCGGATGGCTGGTGAGCCACGACTACTCCGACGACGAGATTCGCAAGGTGGTCGGCGGCAACACCATCCGCGTCCTGGAGGAGGTCTGGGTCTAGATGCGCCTACGTCACCCCCTGATCGCGGTCGCCGCTCTCGCGGCGGTCGCGGCATTGGGCGCGTGCAGCCCGAGCGCGCCCGATAACAACAATGCCGGCGGGGCGAGCGACGCCACGCTCACCATCGCGACGACCACCGACGTGGTCAACTTCAACCCCCTGATCGGCAACAGTCGCACCGACAACTGGATCACCAGCCTGATGTACCCCCGGCTGCTGTCGATCTCGGCGGACGGCAACAAGTCCCCCCTGCTCGCCAAGGACTACGGGTTCACCAACCCGACGACGGCGTTCTGGAACCTGCGGGACGACATGAAGTGGAGTGACGGCAAGCCGGTCACCGCGGACGACGTCGCGTTCACCATCAACTCGATCCTGCGCGACAAGCCCGCCGGCAACACGACGTACGGTCAGCTGGTCAATGTGGACTCGGCCTCCGCGCCGTCGCCGACCCGGGTCGAGCTCAAGCTCAAGAAGGCCGACTCGACGGTGGTGACCGAGGTCGGCTTCTGGATGAACGTCGTCCCGAAGCACGTCTTCGAGCCGTCCGGCAACGTGGCGAAGTTCGCCAACGACAAGGACTGGGTCAGCGCCGGCCCGTTCAAGCTCACCAACGTCGCCAAGGGACAGAGCTACACGCTGGAGCGGGTGACCCCTTACCCGTTCGCGCCGAACAACACGCCGGTGGTCAGCAAGATCGTCTACCGCGTGTACCCGGACATCAACACCGAGATCCTGGCGCTGAAGAACGGTGAGGTCGACCTCATCGCCAACGCGCTGCCGCCGGCGCAGGTCAAGAACCTGCAGGGCACGCCCGGGATCAAGGTCCAGGAGATCCCGGGCCTCGGTTACGCGCACATGACGTACAACATGAAGCACCCGGCGCTCAAGGACCTGAAGGTCCGGCAGGCGCTGGCGCACGCGGTCAACTACGAGGCGATCCGCTCGGTCGTGCTCCAAGGGCAGGGTGTCACGACCGGGTCGAGCCCGATCCCGCCGGTGCTCAAGGACTTCGCGGACCCCTCGAGCCAGGAGTACGAGTTCGACGTCGAGAAGTCGAAGCAGCTGCTCACCGAGGCCGGCTACGGTCCGGGCAAGCCGCTGACGCTGACGATGATCTACTCGCTCCAGGACGCGGTGACCTCGCAGTGGGCCAACCTCGTCAAGGACGACGCGGCCAAGGCCGGCATCACGATCAACCTGCAGGGCATGGACCGCAACACCTACCTCGCCAAGACCGACGCGGGTGAGTACGACATCTACGCCGGCAACTTCGCGATCATGGACGACCCGACGACCAACATGGCGTTGACCTACCTCCCCGGTGGGGCGATCAACTACACGCTGGTCGACGACCCGGCGCTCAACTCGCTGATCGAGCAGGCGCAGGGCACGACCGACAAGGCCGCGCAGAAGCAGTTCGTCCAGCAGGCGGCCAAGATGGTCCGCGACAACGTCTACGACAACGTCATGTACATGCAGAACCTCTACGTCGCGCACAGCGACAAGTGGAGCGGCTTCGTCGTCAAGCCCAGCGAGCTGCTGTCCGTCGTGGACCCGCAGTCGCTGGCGAACGCGAAGAAGAGCTGACGGAGAACTGACGATGACCCAGGTTGTCCGATTCACGGCGCGCCGGATCGGCCGGGCACTGCTGACCGTCTGGTTCGCGGTCACGGTGACCTTCCTGCTCCTCCGGCTCCTGCCGGGCGACCCCGCACTCGCGGTGGCCAGCCCGAACATGACGCCGGCGGCGCGGGCGGAGCTGTTGAGCCAGTACGGTCTCGACGAGCCGCTGCTCGTGCAGTACGGCAAGTACCTCTGGCAGCTCGTGCACGGCAACCTGGGCATCTCGTTCGCCCGGCAGGTCCCGGTCAGCGAGGTCCTCATGGAGCGCCTGCCCTGGACCCTGCTGCTCACCTTCTCCTCTCTCCTGCTCACGGTCGCGGTCGGCATCCCGCTCGGGGTGCTGGCCGCGACCCGGCCCCGCGGCTTCCTCGACCGGTTCACCCAGGTCGGCGGCGTCATCGGGCAGTCCCTGTTCGTGCCGAGCGTCGGCATCTTCCTGCTGTTCTTCCTCGGCCTGAAGCTCCACCTGCTGCCGATCGGCGGCTCCTACTCCCCCGGCGTGTACGGCGCGGCGTGGTACCTCGACGTCGCCAAGCACCTCGTCCTGCCGTGCGTCAGCCTCATGCTGGTCCAGCTCGGCTCGTACGTACTGACGTTGCGCTCCACGCTCATCGACGCGCTCGGCGAGGACTACTGCGTCCTGGCCCGGGCGAAAGGCATGCCCAACCGCAAGGTGGTCTGGAAGCACGCGCTGCGCAACGCGCTGCTCCCGACGACCACGCTGGTCGGCCTGCAGCTGGGCTATCTCGTCGGCGGTGCGGTGCTGACCGAGACCGTCTTCGCCTATCCCGGCATCGGGCGCGGCATCTACGAGGCGGTCACCCAGCTCGACTTCCCCGTGCTGCAGGGCGCGTTCGTGCTGCTCGCACTGACCGTCGTGATCGCCAACATGCTGACCGACCTGACGTACGGCGTGCTCGACCCGAGAGTGAGGACGGCATGACCACGACCGTTGCCGGCCTGGACAGTGTCACCAACGACCAGGTCACCGCGGCCCGGGCGACCTGGACGGCGTTCCGCCGCAACCCGCTCGGCATGGTCTCCGTCGGCATCCTCGTGCTGCTGGTGATCGTCGCCATCTGCGCCCCGCTGATCGCCGAATATCCCACGGGGTACGGCGACGCGGTGCTGCAGGGCCCGTCGGGCGCGCACTGGTTCGGCACAGACAACCTCGGGCGCGACATCTTCGCCGAGGTCGTCTGGGGCGCGCGGCTCAGCATCGTGATCGCCGCGCTCTCCTCGGCCCTCGCGATCGCCATCGGGGTCGTGGTCGCCGTGCTGGGCGCCTACTTCCCCAAGGCCGACGCGGTCATCGGCACGATCGTCGACCTGTGCCTGTCGCTGCCCGTGCTCCCGCTGATGATCCTCGTCGCGGCGCTCGCCGGTCCCAGCCTGGTCACGCTCGTCCTGGTCATCGCCTTCTTCTCCTGGCCCGAGGTGACCCGGGTCGTCCGGTCGCAGGCGCTCTCGGTGGTTCGGCTGCCCTACATGGACGCGGCCAAGCTGACCGGCGGCTCCTCGTTCTGGATCATCCGCAAGCACCTGCTGCCCGCGGTCGCGCCGGTGATCGTCGTCTCGGTCGTGCTCACCGCGTCGCGGGCCGTGCTCTCCGCCGCCGGCCTGGCCTTCCTCGGCCTCGGCGACCCGACGAGCTGGTCCTGGGGCCGGATCCTCTACGAGGCCCAGCAGTCCGGCGCCATGCAGAGCGCCTGGTGGACCACGTTGTTCCCGTCGCTGGCGATGCTCTTCCTCGTCGTCTCGGCCACCCTCATCTCCATCGCGTACAACGACGCGCGCAACCCGCGCGCCCGGGAGGACTAGTCCATGCTGGACACCCAACGGCTGCCGGCCACCTTCTACGCGGCTCTGCAACAGGACATCCGCGCCGCGCTCGCGGCCGAAGGTCTCGACGCGGTCGTCGCCGACCACCACGACGACGTCGCCTACCTGACCGGGTTCTTCCACCACCCCAACGAGCGGCCGGCGGTCGTGTTCGTCCCGCAGGACGGGCCGACGTTGCTGCTCGTGCCGGAGCTGGAACGGGAGTACGCGCTGGCTCAGCACGCGACGGCCGAACTGGTGGCGTATCCGGAGTTTCCCGGGCTGCGGTCCCCGATCAGCTACCTGGGCTCGGCGGCGCCGTCGTTCCGTGGGCGGATCGGTCACTCCGGCGGCCTGAGCGTCGAGCGGCTCGACCAGATCCGCGCCGCCTTCCCGGACGCGGAACTCGTCCGGTCCGAGGTGGTCATGCACGCGCGCTACGTCAAGCGGCCCGAGGAGGTCGCGCTGCACGCCGAGGCGGCCCGGATCACCGACCTCATGCTCGTGGCCGGCCGCGCCCTCGTCGAAGAGGCCGTCGCGGCGGGCGGGGAGCTGCCCAGCGAGGCCGAGATCGCCGCGCACATCGGCACGGTCGGCACGTCCACGATGTACGCCGACCACGCCGAGGTGGTCGTGGTCTCGTTCCTCGCGGGCGGGCTGGTCTATTCGGGCGCCAACAGTGCCCGCCCGCACGCCCTGCCGTCGGGCCACCGGTTGCAGCCGGGCGAGACGTTCATGCTCTCTCTCGGCTGCGCGGTCGGCGGCCGGTTCGTCGAGGGCGAGCGCACGTTCATCCTCGGTGAACCGAGCGCCGACCAGCGCCGCTACTACGAGGCGGTGCGGGAGGCGCAAGCGGTCGGCGGCGCCGCGCTCAAGCCCGGCCTGGCGTGCTCCGAGGCCAACCGGATCTGCCTCGACGTCATCCGCGACGCCGGGCTCGCCCAGTTCCTGCGCCACCGGCAGGGGCACGGCATCGGCGTCGGCATGCACGAGGCGCCGTGGCTCTCCGACGGGGACGACACCCCGCTCGCCGCCGGCATGGTCGTCTCGAACGAGCCGGGCATCTACATCCCCGGGCACGCCGGCTACCGCATCTCCGACTCGATGCTGATCACCGAGGCCGGCGCGCGCCCCTTCACCGCGTACCCCCGTGGTCTCGACGACATCGTCATCTCGCTCTGATCTGGAAGGAAAAACCGTGCGGCTGAAAATCAACGACAACGAGCTCGAGGTCGAGGTCTTCGGCGCGGACGACGCCCCGGTGCTGATCGCGCACCACGGCGCGCCCGGCCTCGGCTCCCGCGCCGAGCCACGCGCCACGTTCGCGCCGTTCGCCGACACGTTCCGGGTCATCGTCTTCGACGCGCGCGGTTCGGGCGTCAGCGAGGGCAACCCGCCGTTCAGCCACGAGCAGTGGGTGGCCGATGTGGACGGGCTGCGGCAATGGGCCGGCGTCGAGAGCTTCGTGATGGCCGGCGGCTCCTACGGCGGTTTCATCTCGATGGAGTACGCGATCCGCCACCCCGACCGGGTGAAGGCGCTGGTGCTGCGCGACACCTCGGCCGATCACGAGAACGACAAGGCCGCCCGGACCAACGCGCTCTCCTCGGACCGGGTCGACATCGACGTCGCGAAGTTCGACCGGATCAACGACGGCACGGTGTTCGACGACGACGACCTGCGCGACTGCTGGCGCGAGATCCTGCCGCTGTACGACCACGTCTACGACCCCGCCAAGGTCATCGAGAAGGTCGAGGCGACGCCCTACCGCTATCAGACGCACAACTACGCCTTCTCCGTTAACATCCCCAACTACGACATCAAGGATCAGCTCCACAAGATCACTTGTCCGACGCTCGTGACCGTCGGCCGGGACGACTGGATCACCCCGGTGGCGAGCAGCGAAGTCATCGCATCGATGATCCCCAACGCTAGGCTGGTCGTGTTCGAGAAGTCCGGACACTCCCCACAGGTCGAGGAGGCTGAGCTGTGGCGGCACACCGTCCGGGAGTTCCTGCACGAGGTCGGTGCGGATGACCGCTAGCGGCCACCTGGACGACCTCGACCGCAGGATCGTCGCCGCGCTGCAGAGCGACGGCCGAGCCAGCTGGACGGAGATCGCGGAGCTGTCCGGCAGCTCCGTGGCCACCGTCGCGCGGCGCGGCCAGTCGCTGCTGCGCGACGGCGTCGTGCGCGTCGCCGCCGTGCCCCGCAACAACCACCCGGGGCCGGCGGACCTGTTCGTCCTGCGCATCACCTGCGCGCCCGGCACCCAGCTCGAGGTCCTCTCCGAGCTGGTCAAATATCGTGACCTGCGCTTCCTCGGTCTGGTGACCGGCCCGTACGACATCCTCGCCGAGCTCAGCCTGCGCCGCGAGGACTCGCTGCTGGCCCGCATCGTCGAGGAGATCCTGGAGATCGACGGCGTCCAGCGCTGCGACACGGACCTGACGCTGCACGTCTACAAGGTCGCCAGCGACTGGGCGCGGCAGCTGCTCACCGACCAGCCGCCGGACACCGTCACCGAGGCGCACCAGTGCGACCCCGGCCACCTCGACGACGTCGACCACCAGATCGTCGACCTGATGCGCGAGGACGGCCGGGCCAGCTTCCGCACGGTCGCGACGGCGGTCGGCCTCAACGAGAGCACGGTCCGGCGGCGCTTCGAGACGCTGCTCGGCCGCGGCTGCCTGCAGGTGACCACGCTGGTGCCGGCGGCTGCGATGGGCTTCGAGTCCGAAGTGGTCCTCAACATCACGGTCGCGCCGCCGTTCCTCGAGTCGGTCGCGCGTACGCTGTCGGGCTATCGCGGTGTGCGCTACGTCGCCGCTTTGCTCAGCCAGAACGCGCTGATGTGCGAGCTCATCCTGCCGACGACCGAGGACCTGTTCGCGTTCACCACCAACACGCTCGGACGCCTCGAAGGTGTCCAGGGCTGGACGGCCAGCGTGGTCCTGCTCGTCCTGCGACGCGGCTTCGTCGAGACGCCGTGGTGGCGCGACAGCCTGTCGTCGTCGCGGGGCTCCTAGGGCTGCTGGTACGCGGCCGCGTGGGCCTTCGCGAACGCGTCGACCGCGGACTTCTCGCCCGCCCAGCCCCACGGCAGTCCGGCGACGTACGGCCCGATCGCGGCGAGCACCGCCTTGTTGTCGGCGTGCCGCTGTGCCTGGTAGAGCGCGTACGACAGGTAGTTGAGGTGCAGGTACCAGCCGTCGCGTCTGGTCGGCCGGGCGAACCACCGGTGCAGGGCGGCGTCGATCTCCGCCTGCACGGTGGGATTGCGCCGCCAGTAGCGCCGCACGAGCACCGAGCTGAGCACCGACTTCTGCGCCGTCGTGCGGTACGACGCCCACTCGGCGCCCGCCATCAGCGGCAGCACCAGCAGCGGCGAGCCGTCGGGCGCGGCTGCCGCGGCGTCGCGCGCGAACGCGAACATCTTCTGGTGGGAGCCGTGCCACTTACGGCACAGGTACATGAGCTTCAGCCGGTGCCCCTCGACGTGCCCCGGATCCCGCGCGACCAACTCGGCCCAGCAGCGCTCCAGGTGGTCGTGCTTGGCGTTCTGCGCGGTCGCGAGCAGCACCCGGTGGGCCCAGGGCAGCGGGTCGGCCGGAGCCAGCTGGACGGCCCGCTCGTAGACCGGCGCGGCCAACCCGAGCAGACGGTGGAACTCGGTGAACTGCTGCTTGCTGACCGAGGACGCCCAGCCGCTGCCGCGCACCTCCCAGGCCCGCACGATCAGCGACCGGCCGCGGACCAGGAGGGCGTCGGTGTTGTCGGGCTCGGCGCGGGCCCAGGCGTCGACCCAGGTCGCGTCCTCGACCGGCTGGCCCGGTGCGCTGGGCCCGAGCGCCGACTCGGCGAGCACCCACACGTAGCGCGACCGCCGGTCCTCGTCGCCCGCGGCGCCGGCCAGCAGGTCGCGGGCCATCCGCCAGTCGCCACCGTAGGCAAGCGCGTCGTGCGCCTTGCGCAGCGCAGGGTCGTCCTGCGCGGGATGCGGATCGACCGGGACGTGCGGCAGACGCTCGGATGTGGCCACGGCCGGGACCCTATCAATGGATCTTGCTCCCGGTGGCCCGCCGCTGTCCCCGGCGCCACAGCAGGACGGCGACGCCCAGGAGCGCGGCGCCGGTGACGATGGTCGGCCACGGGAGGCCGCCGCGTCGCGGACGATCGGCGTCGCGGACGGTCACCTCGGACAGCAGGCCGGTCGCGAGGTGCAGGTCGAAGACCCGGCAGGGCTGGGTGTGCAGCTCGCAGGTGCGACCGGTGTCGAAGCGGGACAGCGTCCGCCGGGTCGTGGTGTGTTGTTCTTCCAGCGCCAGGTGACCCGCGCCGTCGACGGTCGCGACGTCGCCCGCCTGCCACAGGAACATCCCGTGGCCGGCGAACCCGCCGGACGGGCCGTCCGCGGTCCAGGGCACGGCGGCGAGGAAGCGGCCGTCCGGCGACCAGCCGACCTCAGCGGCCAGCTCACGCCCGGCGGCGATGTCGACGCCGCCGTACTCCCGGCCGTCGAGACCCGACCGTACCACCGAGCGGGAGCTGTCTTTCTTCTCCGGTGCCGAGGTCGACCAGGACCAGTTCGTCGGTGGCGCCGCGGTCGTCGCCGAGGAGCACCTGGGTGCCGTCGGGCGCGAGCAGTGTGGAGGGCCGGTCACGCTCCTGCATGGCGTCGACGCGACGGTACGTGTCACCGTCGGCGCCGACCACCAGCGGCTGGAACATGTTGAACATCTCGCCGTTGCCGTAGCCGTAGAGCGCGATCGCCCGACCCAGCGGGGCGTCCGTGACAGTGCTGGTGAACATCGAGTAGCCGGCGAACCGGTCGGGCAGGCTGAGCCCCGGCCGCCGGGCCGGCCGCCTGAAAGGCACGCGAAACCCCGAACGCGACGACGCCGGCGAGGAGCAGCACTGCCGATACGGCTGTGTCCGTCCGGTCCGCTCCGGGTCCACCCGTGCCGCGAGTCCCGCCTTGCCGGACGCGCGCGGGTGCGGCCGTCTGCCGCCCGCGGCGCATCAGGGCGTTCAGCCCTGCGCCAGCGACAGTCCATCGGATTCACTTCGATAGGCGTCGTGTGCCGGGCTTCGAAACCGGCCGCCGGCGCGGGCGAGGAGGACGTGGCCCAGTGCGAACGGGGCCGCCCCCGCGATCTCGACGATCGACGTGATCGTCGAATGTGGGCCGAAGCCGAACAGCGACACCGTGCCGCCCAGGGCGTACACGACGCCGCCGAACCCGAGGAGGAGGCCTGTCCAGCGCTGGCCGTGCCGGGCGAGGAGTGCGGCGATCAGCACGTATCCCAGCGGGAACAGGATGTTCGCGGCCAGCACGATGGTGCCGCCCTCGAAGTCGACGTCCGCGGAGGTGTGCACGCGTTCCGGGGCGTACATCGCGGTCGCGGGGTTGTGGCTGCCGTCGTAGACGATGAGGCCGAACCACAACATCGTGCCGACCAGCGCCGTGAGGATCGCGGCGAGGCCGCCCGAGCTGAGCCGGCGGGCGGCCGACGCGAGGACGCCGGCCAGGCCCACCGTCAGGATCAGCAGGCTGATGGCCTCCATCGTGTGCGTGAAGATGTACCAACTGGCGTTCGCGGCGATGTCATGCCCGTCGCGGGCCGGGTGCGCGATGACGGTGAGCAGGAACAGCGGGCCGCCGACGAACCCGGCCAGCCTCGTCACCGAACGGACAAACGTGGGCTCCGTGACGAGGTTCATCAAGGCCTCCATAACCTGAACACTGGTGTACGAGTTTGGACCGTACCATAACCCGTACACCATTGTTCAAGTTGCGTGGCTCACGAATACATCAGGTGCAGCATCATCCCGGCGTCGGCGTGTGGCAGGTTGTGGCAGTGGTTGGCCCACACTCCCGGATTGTCGGCCACGAACGCGACCTCCCAGACCTCGCCGGGTCGCACGTCGAACGAGTCGAGCCACAGTGGACTGCCGGTCGCCGGCTTGCCGTCGCGGGAAAGCACCAGCACGTGATGGCCGTGCAGATGCCACGGGTGTACGACGAAGGACCGGTTCACGATCGTGAACTTGACGATGTCGCCGAGGTCGACGACGTCGGACGGGATGTCGGGGTCCGCGGCGCCGTTGACGGTGTGTGCGTAGCGCGGCAGGAGCCCGCGCAGGTCGAGACCGCGGTCGAGGACGAGGGTGAACCGCTTGTCGAATCGCGACCACGGCACCGGTTCCGCCGTGCCGTAGGTGAGCGGGTCCAGCACCGGCCACGCCCCGGTCCGCGCCGACACCGGCCCGGTCGAGTAGACCAGCCGCCCGTCGACGAACAGCCCGACCGGCGTTGGCGGGGCGGTGAACACGAGGTCGTAGCGGCCCCCGGCCGGAATCGCGATCGCTGCGTCCACAAGCGACGTCGGTCCGGTCAGGTCGGCGCCGTCGATCGCGGCCACCTTGAAGGGCGTGCCGGCCAACGCGTACCGGTGCGTGGAGCTGTCGGTGTTGAGCAACCGGAGCCGCATCGGCGTCCCTGGCGACGCCGGCTCGACCCGGGGTGTGGGCAGCGGAATGCCGGAGAGGGTGTGCACCGGCACCGTGACGTCGACGCCGGTCACGGGGGCCGGACGCACCACCAGCACACCGTAGAGGCCCATGCGTACGCCTTGGTCGGAGACTGAATGCGTGTGATACCAGTAGGTTCCGGCCTGGTCGGCGCGGAACCGGTAGACGAACTCCTGCCCGGGCAGCACCGCGGCCTGGGTCACGTCCGGCACGCCGTCCTGGCTGTTGGGCACGTCGTAGCCGTGCCAGTGCAGCGTCACGCCGCGCCCGATGTCGTGGTTGCGCAGCGTCACTTCGAGCACGTCGCCGACGGTGGCGGCCAGCTCCGGCCCGGGAACCTGGCCGTTGAAGGCCCACGCGGCGACGTCCCGGCCGGCCACGGTGACCGTGGTGGTCGCGGCGGTCAGCGTGATCCGCCTGGTCGGCTCACCGACGGCCGGCGCGGCCGGATATCCATGGCTGTGCGGCACGCCGGAGACCGGTGCCGTGGCCAGCCCCGTGCCGACCACCAGCGCCACCGCCGCGACCAGCACGGTCCCGCGGGCCACCAGGCGGGACGGGCGCCGGCCGAGGACGCGCCACGAGACCGCGGTCGCGGCGGCGCATCCGGCGATCGCGAGCAGTCCCGCCGCCGGCGACGCCGGATAGCCGTGCAGCAGCGTCACCAGGAGGGCGCCGGCCTGGGCGTACCCGGCGAAGAGCAGCCGGACCGCGACGGAGCGGATGTCGCGTCGGGGCCGCACCAGCGGCGGTGCCGCCACGGCCAGCGCGGCCAACGAAAGCGGAGCGGCGATGACGACCTTCTCCGCCGCGAACCACCAGCCGGCGAGCGCGAGCGCGGTGATCGTGCCGGCCCGGGCGAGCGTGGCAAGCACCGCGACCGCGGCCGCTCGCTCCCGGAGTACCGGGAGGTCCGCGGCGGGCTCGGGATGCTCGACACGATCCGCCGCCCCGACCTGGTC
>NZ_JBFAIU010000151.1:0-17410 GCF_040654855.1 Asanoa sp. NPDC050611 | reverse complement strand
CGTGTCGAACAGGCTGTAGTACATGGAGTTGAGCAGCGGCAGGCGGCGCCGTGAAGGACTTCGAGCCCGGCTCGAGCGGGGTGCCGGACAGCACCGCGGTGGTCACCGCGACGCCGTGGGCCCGCGGCGGCTGGCAGGTCACCACGAACCTCGAGTACGGCGAGCCCGCGAACGACGGTTCGCTGGGCATGGCGATGAGCGTCTGGCGGGCCGACGACCCGGGCGACCGCACCGCCGTGCTGCCGCTGCGCCTGGGCGAGAGCCCCTCGGTGCTCGTCGTCGCGCCGGACGGCGCCACGACGGTGCGGGCCATGGACCACGGCGCGGTGGTCGACACCGCGGCCGTGCAGGGGTCGGCCGCGGTCGTCGACGCGCCGCACGACCCGGACCTGGTCTTCGAGGCGACCGACCGCGACGGCCGGGTGCTGTCGACCGGGAAGCTGTCGCAGCCGCTGCCGCCCGACCCCGACGTCGTGCGTTGGTGAACCGCGGGGGGATTGTGGGCGTAATGTGCTATTCGGGCAATTGCACCCTGGTGAACGGAGTCTCGTGGCCACCTACGCCAGCACCGTCGGGCCCGCCGCGCACCTCGTGGACCGGCTCGCGCATCCCAGCGACGCTGACGTCGCCGCGGTCGACGCGTGGTGGCGCGCCAGCAACTACCTGACCGTCGGCCAGATCTACCTGATGGCCAATCCGCTGCTGCGCGAGCCGCTGAAGGCCGAGCACATCAAGCCGCGGCTCCTGGGTCACTGGGGCACGAGCCCGGGCCTGGCACTGGTGTACGCGCACGCGTCCCGGCTGATCCAGCACACCGGGCAGCGGATGATCTACCTGACCGGTCCGGGACACGGCGGCCCGACCCTGGTGGGGGCCGGCTATCTGGAGGGCACCTACACCGAGATCTACCCGGACGTCACCCGGGACGAGGAGGGGCTGCGGCGGCTGTTCCGGCAGTTCTCCTCACCGGGTGGCATCCCGAGTCACGTGTCGGTGCCGATCCCGGGGTCCATCCACGAGGGCGGCGAGCTCGGTTACGTGCTGCTGCACGCGTTCGGGGCGGTGATCGACAACCCGGACCTGATCGCGCTGGCGGTGGTCGGCGACGGCGAGGCCGAGACCGCGCCGCTGGAGGGGTCGTGGAAGCAGATCTCGTTCCTGAACCCGGCCCGCGACGGGGCGGTGCTGCCGGTGATCCACCTCAACGGCGCGAAGATCGCCGGGCCGACGGTGCTGGCCCGCAAGGACCCGGGCGAGGTCCGGTCGCTGTTGGGCGGGCACGGGTACGAGGTGGTCGAGGTCGAGGGTGACGACCTGCCGGGCATGCACCACCGGTTCGCCGAGGCGCTGGCGCGGGCGTGGGCGTCGATCAAGGCGATCCAGGCGGCCGCGCGGGGCGGCGACTGGGACGGCACGCGACCCCGGTGGCCGATGATCGTGCTGCGCACCCCGAAGGGCTGGACCGGCCCGGACGTCGTGGACGGGGTACGGGTGGCGGGCACGTTCCGCGCTCACCAGGTGCCCGTGTCCGGCGTCCGCGGCAACAAGGCGCACCTGCGGATCCTCGAGGACTGGATGCGCTCCTACCGGCCCGAGGAGCTCTTCGACGACCGCGGCACCCCCACGGCGCTGGTGCTCTCGGTCAATCCGGACGGGGACCTGCGGATGAGCGGCAGCCCGTACGCGAACGGAGGTCTGCTCGCCGTCGATCTGGACCTGCCGGACTTCCGTGACTACGCGGTGCCGGTGAAGGCGCCGGCCCGGTCCCGCCTGGAGTCGACGCGCAAGCTCGGTGAGCTCATGCGCGACACCTACGCCCGCAACCCGGACCGGTTCCGGCTGTTCTCCCCGGACGAGACCAACAGCAACCGGCTCGGTGCGGTGTTCGAGGTGTCCGACCGGGCGTTCGCCGAGCGGGTGATCGACGGGGACGTGGCGATATCGCGGGACGGCCGGGTGATGGAGGTGCTCTCTGAGCACGCCTGCCACGGCTGGCTGGAGGGTTACACGCTGACCGGCCGGCACGGCTGGTTCGCCACGTACGAGGCGTTCGCCATGGTGTCGGCCTCGCAGACCGTGCAGCATGCCAAGTGGCTGCAGGAGGCGCACGACCTGAAGTGGCGGGCGCCGGTGCCGAGCCTGAACATCCTGCTGACCTCGACCGCGTGGCGGCAGGACCACAACGGGTTCAGCCACCAGGGGCCGGGCCTGATCCAGAACGTCATCACCCACCGCGGCACGATCAGCCGGGTCTACCTGCCGCCGGACGCGAACACACTGCTGTCGGTGGCTGACCGCTGCATGCGGTCGCGGTCGTGCGTGAACGTGGTCGTCATCGACAAGCAGCCGCAGCTGCAGTGGCTGACCATGGACGAGGCGGTCGCGCACTGCACCCGGGGTGCCGGGGTGTGGCCGTGGGCCGGCACGGAGGACGGGCGCTCGGACCCCGACATCGTGCTGGCGTGCGCCGGGGACGTGGTCACCATGGAGACGGTCGCCGCCGCGGAGATCCTGCGCGAGCGGCTGCCGCACCTCGCCACGCGGGTGGTCAACGTGGTCGACCTGATGGCGCTGGCGCGACCCGCGGTCCACCCGCACGGCATGGACGGGACCCTGTTCCGCGAGCTGTTCACCGATCACGTCGACGTGGTGTTCGCCTTCCACGGCTACCCGGGCGCGATCCACCAGCTGGTGCACGGCCGACCGGACGCGGACCGGTTCCATGTGCGGGGTTTCATCGAGGAGGGCACGACCACCACCCCGTTCGACATGGTGGTACGCAACCGGGCATCCCGGTACCACCTGGTGATCGCCGCGCTCGAGCGCGCGCGGCGAACCCCGGCCGGGGCGAGCGAGCTGAAGGCCTGGTGCGAGCAGCAGCTCCGCCGGCACGAGCGGTACGTGGTCGAGCACCTGGAGGACATGCCCGAGGTGCGGGACTGGTCGTTGGGCGACTGGGCAGAGCGGGGCTGACCCCGTGCGGCGGTCACCGGTCAGCCCGGACGACTTCGACGGCGTCCTGTTCGGCCTCGACGGGGTGCTGACGACAGCCGCGAGCCTGCACGAGGCCGCTTGGCGCACCACCTTCGACACGTTCCTCGACGAGTGGGACGCCACGCACGGGACGAGCACACCCCGGTTCGAGGTCGCCGACTACGCGGCGTACGTCGAAGGGAAGCCACGGCAGGACGCCGTAGTCGCTGGTGGCCGGATAAACGCCCGGACGACGGTCGATGCGGTCCCGTGACCAGCGTCGTTGTTACCGCGGAAGTAGACGAGCAATCCTCATGCAACATGTTGAATGTGGCAGGCTTTCCTGGCCCCGGACCTGGGGGAGAGGAAGGACGCACAACCGATGCTCGTCTCCCGCGGAGTGCGGCACGTGGCCACCGCCATGTCCGCCGCGCTCGTGCTGACCGTCGCCGCGTGCCAGCAGGGCACCCCGAAACCCGAAGGCGACTTCGAAACCGCAGCCGGCACCCTGACCAGGCTATACGGCACCGACGGCAACATGATCAATACCTTGCGCGACGAGTTCGAGGGGCAGGCCGGCCTGCTGGCCGGGATGAAGGGCACCACACCGCTCACCCCGTTGTCCGCGGACTTCAAGGCCCGGCTGCTGGCGGTGCACCCCGACCTGAGCGACTACCTGTTCGCCGGCGAGACCTACGACGCGGTGGTGATCAGCGCGCTCGCCGCCGAGCAGGCCGGCAGCAACGATCCGGCCGCGATCGCCAAGCAGATCAACTCGATCACCACCGGTGGCACCGAGTGCACGGCGGTGGCGGACTGCCTGGCGCTCGCGCGCGCGGGCACCGACCTCAACTACCGCGGGATCTCGCTGACCCGCGGCGGGTTCACCGACGCCGGCGAGCCGTCGACCGCGAGCTACGCGACGCTCCACTTCGGACCGGAGGACCGGCTCGACGACAGCAAGACCGAGTACGTCGGCGCGGGCGACGAGTCGACCACCAGCACGCGGAAGCCGCCGCGGAGCGTGCCGGCCGACGACGCGAAGGACCCGCTGAAGATCGGTGGACTGCTCCCGGAGACCGGCGACCTGGCGCTCGCCAACCCGCCGATGGCGGCCGGCGCCGCGCTCGCGGTCAAGGAACTGAACGCCGCGGGTGGCGTGTTCGAGCAAGACGTCGAGTGGGTGCCCGGCGACGACGGCACCAGCCCGGAGGTCGCGAAGCAGACCGTGGCCAGCCACATCGCGAAGAAGGTCAGCGTGATCATCGGCGCGGGCGCGTCGAGCATCTCCCGCGAGGTGCTGCCCGACGTGGTCAAGGCCGGCCTGATCCTCTTCTCGCCGTGCAACACCGACGCCGGCCTCACCACGATCGACGACAAGGGCCTGTTCTTCCGCACCTCGCCGTCCGACATCCTGCAGGGGCGGGCGCTGGCCGACGTGATCCTCCGCGACGGTCCGAGCCAGATCGCGATCGTGGCCCGCGACGACTCGTACGGCATCGGCCTGAAGGACAACGTCATCGAGGAGTTGACGAAGGCGGGCTTCCCGGCCGACAAGGTCGAGACCATGGTGTACGAGCCGCCGACGCCGGGCGCTCCGGACATCGACTTCGGCGCCGGGGCCAGCCAGATCAAGGCCACGAGCCCCGACGGCGTGCTGCTCATCGGCTTCGGCGAGTCCGCGCAGATCATCAAGGCGATGGCCAAGGCGGGCGTGCCGTTCTACCACGGGCAGGGCGCCGAGAAGTAAGGCGGCTAGCGCAGGGCGGCCGCGGCCGCGGAGCGGACGGCCTTGGTCAGGGACGTGAGGACCGCCGAGGTGAGCTTCCAGTGTTGCCAGTAGAGGGACACGTCGAGGTGCTGCTCCGGGGCCAGCCGGACCACGCGGCCCGCGGCCAGGTCGGCGTCCGCGAGCTGTTCCGGCATCAGGCCCCAGCCGACGCCCAGGCGGATCGCCTCGGTGAAGCCCCAGGCGGACGGGACGTAGTGGGTCGGCGGCTCGGGCGGGCGCGGGGTCAGCGTCCGCAGGAAGCGGTGCTGCAGGCGGTCCTTGCGGTCCAGGACGAGCATCGGTGCCGCGGCGAACTCGGCGGGTGTGCCGCCGGCCGGGAACCAGCGGCGCGCCACCGCCGGCGTGGCCGTGGCCAGGTAGCGCATCGCGCCCAGCCGTTCCGCCCGGCAGCCCTGCACCGCCTCGCGCTGCGCCGTGACCGCGGCCATCACGGCGCCGTCGCGCAGCAGCTCCGCGGTGTGGTCCTGGTCGTCCTCGCGCACGTCGAACAGGATCCGGTCGCCGGCCGTGACCAGCGCCGGCAGGAACCAGGTGGCCAGCGAGTCCGCGTTGACCACGACGGCCGCGCGGGACCACGGCTCGTCGCGCCGGCCGGCGGCGGCCAGGGCCTCGCGCTCCAGCACCGCGATCTGGCCGGCCAGCCGCAGCAGGGGCCGGCCCGCCGGGGTCGCCCGGCACGGCTTCGCCCGGCGCAGCACGACCTGGCCGACCGCGTGCTCCAGCGCCTTGATCCGCTGGCTGACCGCCGACGGGGTGACGTGCAGGACCCGCGCCGCCGCCTCGAAGCTGCCTTCGTCGACCACAGCGGCGAACGTCGCGAGCTGGGTCGAGTCGAGCGCCATGATGAAGAATTCTAAACAAGCATGAAAAACCTTAGCTGGAGTACGGGCGCCCGGCCCACGTACGGTTCGCCCATGCTCACCTCCGTGCTCGCCGGGTTCGCCAACTCGCTCGCGCTCATCGCGGCGATCGGCGCCCAGAACGCGTTCGTCCTGCGCCAGGGGCTGCGCCGCGAGCACGTCTGGGCCGTGGTGATCACCTGCGCCGTGTCCGACGCGCTGTTGATCTCGCTCGGCGTCGCCGGCCTGGGCACCGCGATCGCCGACCGGCCGACGCTGCTCCAGGTGGCCAAGTGGTGCGGTGCCGCCTTCCTGCTGGGCTACGCGGTGCTCGCTGCAAGCCGTGCGCTGCGCCCGGCCGCGCTCCGCCCGAGCGAGGCCCGGCCCGCCACGCTGCGCGCCACCCTGGTCGCCTGCCTCGCCTTCACCTACCTCAACCCGCACGTCTACCTCGACACCGTGCTGCTGCTCGGCGCGATCGCCAACCAGCACCGCTACCAGTGGGTGTTCGCCGCCGGCGCGGCGGCGGCCAGCGTGATCTGGTTCGCCGCGCTGGGCGGCGGAGCCCGCCGGCTGGCTCCGGTGCTGGCCCGCCCGGCCGCCTGGCGTGTGCTCGACGGCGTCGTCGCCGCCATCATGGTCGCGATCGCCGCCAGCCTGCTGCTCGTCTGACCTCGACGGCTCCACGTTCGACGGTCCCTCCGGCGGGACCAGAAAAGGACGGGTTGCGCGCACGCCGTGTGCGACCCCACCCTCTTGACACACGGCACCATTCACGCAACACGATCGGGTGAGCCCTCCGATCGGCATGGTGCACGACCGGGTGAGAGGGGGACGGCATGGAGCGTGAGCCGGTTCCGGCGGTCGACGGGACGGGTGGGGAGCAGACGCGACAGCCGGCCAGGGTCGCGGTGGAGACGGTGGTTCGCCTGCTCGCGCCGGACGCGACGGGGGTTCCGGTGCCCTGCGGGTTGCACTACGACCCGGCGGACCCGTACGCGGTGCAGGTGCGGTTCTTTCTCGACCGGCGCCGCAGCGACGCGGTCAGCTGGTCGTTCGCGCGCGAGCTGCTGGCGGCGGGCCTCGACGAGCCGAGCGGGCTCGGCGACGTGCGGATCTGGCCGTGGCGCACCACCCAGGGCGACGCCGTCGCGCTGGCGCTGACGTCGCCCGACGGCCAGGCACTGCTCGAAGCGCCGCGGGCGACGATCGCCGCATTCCTCGCGGACACCTACGTCCAGGTCCCACGCGGGCGCGAGGCGGACCGCCTCGACCTCGACGCCGACGCGTGGCTGAGCGGGCAGCTGCTGCCGGAGCCGCCCGACCAGGCCGACCCGGATCTCGATCAGGACGGGCGGTAGAGGAGGGAGTCGCCGACACCGCTGATCTCGATCACCCGGGCCACGTGACCGTGCGCCCCGGTCAGCCGCAGCCAGCCACCGGCCTCGGCGCACCGCCGGTCGCCGCGGACGAACGTGGTCAGCCCCGCCGAGTCGCAGAACGTCAGCGCGGTCAGGTCGACGACCACGCGCGGTGAGCCGCCGGCCGCCAGGTCGGCGATCCGCTCCAACAGCTCGGCCGCGGTGGACATGTCGAGCTCGCCGGCCAGCCGCAGGCGCAGGGTCTCGCCGGCTGGTTCCGTCGTGACCACGAGCGGAGCGGCGACCTCGGTCGCCTCGATCCGCGGGCCGCCGGTCGCCTGCCGGGGCGCCGGGTCCGTGCTCACTCCAGCCGCTCCGCGGCACCCGCCGGGTCGGCAAGGTGGGTGGCGCCGTCCATGGCGGTGGTGCTGTGCCCGCCGGTGGTGCTGCTGTGCAGGCCGGTGGGGCCGTGCAGACCCGTCGTGATCTGGACGGTCGTCCCGGCCGGCCCGCTCGTCACCACCATGCTGTCGCTGAGCTGTTCGGCGAGCCACAGGCCCCAGCCGCCGGCCGTGTCGGGTGCCGGGCGATCATGGTTGGCCAGCCGTTCCACGCCGATCCCGCCGCCGCCGTCGGACACCTCGCAGACCAGGGTCACGCCGTTGCGCCAGAGGCGGAGCCGGCCGGCGCCCCCGCCGTGCCGCACCGCGTTGGTGATCAGCTCGTTGACGGCCAGGACGAAGTCGTCAAGGCGCTGGTCGCGCAGGCCGGCGGCCGCGACGCAGGCGGCGAACGCGTGCCGGAGACCGGTGACCTGGCCGCGCGCGAAGGTCTCGGCGAGCAGCGGCGGCCCAGAGGAGGGCACAACCGCCTCCGGCCGAAGGTGCCCGTCGTCGGTCATGTGCCGCCTCGGAATTGCTGGTCAGGGCCGCTTCCGCAGCCTGGAGCCGCCGGCACGCGGCGGCGGCTCTCAATCACACTACGTCCTGCCGGCCACCCCCGCATCCGCCCTCGCGTGCCCAGCGGCCCTGGTGGCACGCATCGCACGCCACGAGCCCGACGTCTGTGGGATCGTCGGAGCGTGCCGGACAACCGGATGGTCCCCGGAGGCGACGGCCCACTGGCCGCCCTGGTCGACGCCGCGGTTTCGGTGTTGGCGGAGCGGCTGGAGTGTTCCCTGGGAGAGGCGAGACAGCGGCTGCGCGGGCTCGCCGACCGGTCCGGCGTCTCGGAGGCGGAGGCCGCCGCGGCCGTGCTCGACAGCTCCCGTGCGCCGGTCTCCACCGCCCCGTTCGACGAGGTCCGCCGGATGGCCAGCGCCGCGGCCGCCGAGGCCGCCAGGATGGCCGCCCGGGCCGTGGCCGCGCCCGGCCGGGAGCCGCTGGCCGACCTTGCCGGGACGCTGCGGGAGCGGCTGGCGCACGAGACGGGCGCGGACGCGGTGGCGGTCTACGCGGTCGAGCCGGACGCCTCGCTGCAGCTCGTGGGCGCCGCCGGGGTGCCGCCGGCCGTGGTCGACGCGTGGAGCCGGGTGCCGGCACACCCGCCGACCGAGGCCGGCTACGTCGCGCGTACCCGGGACCCCCTGTTCCTGCCCGACCGCACCGCGACGCCGCCGCACTACCTGCTGGTCGGCGGTCCCGGCGCGGAGTGGCCGTCCCGCGCGGTGGTGCCCGTCGGCGACGGGACCGCGGTCGCCGTCGTGGTCGCCTTCTTCGTCAAGCAGCAACCGTTCCCGGCGCCGGTGCGCGAGGCGGTCAGCCGGATCGTCGACGAGATCGCCGGCGAGATCGCCGACCGGCTGCGGGCCCATCCGCACCAGGCCGGCTGGATCACCGACGCGCAGTCGATGCTCGACGCGCTGCCGGGCGCGGTCGGCGTCTCCGTGCCGATCCGCGACGCGGCGGGCGCGATCGTCGACTGGGTGCTGGTCGCGGCCAGCCCGGAGGCCACCGACGTGACCGGCCTGCGCGGCCGGGAGCTGGTCGGCACCAGCACGGCGACCAGCTATCCGAGCCTGGTCGGCACCGAGCTGTGGCACTCGCTGACCCAGGTGCTCGAGTCCGGCCGGCCACGCGAGATCGGCCCGTTCACCTACACGCCGCAGACGGCCGGCATCGAGACCGCCGTGTTCACCGTGCGGATCTCCCAGTTCGGCGGCGGCGTGCTGTTGACCTGGACCCGGCACGACGAGGAGCGCCGGCTGGCCGCCCGGATCGCGCAGACCGAGCGGCTCGGCCGGCTGGGCTGGGGCGAGTGGGACCTGACCACGGGCAGCGTCTACTGGTCCGAGGGCCTCTATGCGATCTTCCGGCGGGACCCGGAGAGCGGGCCGCCGACCCTGGAGGAGGCGACCAGCCAGCTCCACCCGCAGGACGCACCGCGGATCGCGCCGCAGCTCGCCCGGGTGTTCGAGCACGGCCAGTCGGCCGACCTCAACTTCCGGATCATGGTCGGCGGGCAGGAGCGCCACCTGCGGGCCCGGTTCGAGACGATCCGCGACCGGACCGGCGGGGTGCTCAAGGTCTACGGCATCGTGCAGGACGTGACGGCCCGCGAGGCCGCCGCCCGGGACCGCGCCCGCCTGGTCGACATCGAGGCGGAGCTGGCCGAGCGCCTGCGCAGCCAGCAGACGGAGCACCGCCTGGTCGTGGCGCTGCAGCAGATCATCCTGCCGATCCCGACCGGCGTGCTGCACCTGCCCGGGCTCGACGTCGCGGTCCGCTACCTGCCGGCCGAGGTGACGAGCCGGGTCGGCGGCGACTGGTACGACCTGGTCGAGCTGCCCAACGGCCGCAGCCTGCTCGCGGTCGGCGACGTCGCCGGGCACGGCATCACCGCCGCCGCGACGATGGCCCGGCTGCGGCACTCCGTGGCCGCCCTGGCCGTGACCAGCACCGAGCCCGGCGAGCTGCTCGGCTTCCTCAACCGGATCGTGCACGACGACGCCAGTGAACCCACGGCGACCGTCGTGGTGGCACACTTCGATCCGGAGACCCGGGAGCTGACCTGGGCGCAGGCCGGCCACCCGCCGCCGATCCTGGTCTCCGGCGGCACGGCCTCGGCGCTCACCCGGCCACCCGGGATGATCGTCGGCGCACGGCCGGACAGCACGTACGAGACCGTCACGACCACGCTGGCCGAAGGGGACACGGTGCTGCTCTACACCGACGGCCTGATCGAGCGCCGGGGCGGCTACGACAGCGACTGGCTCGGCCCGCTGCTGCGCACGGTCGCCGCCGCCGGCCCGGTCGCGGTCGACCGGCTCATCGAGCGCCTCCAGCCGGCCAACCCCGGCGACGACACCTGCGTCCTCGCGCTCCGGCCCGCGTGATCCAGCCGCCGTCCGCCAGCGGGCTGCAGGGTCCACTGTGGCGCGCGATCGTCGTCTACCGGTTCGCCTCGCTGGCCTTCGCGCTGGCGCTGATCGTGAGCAACGCCGCCGACTACCGCCGACCCCTCGCGTCGATCCCGGTGGCCGTCGTCCTGGTCGGCTGGACGATCGCGGCGAGCTGGTTGTTCGCCCGCCCGGAACGGCGCCGCTGGCCGCTGCTGATCGCCGACCTCGCGGTGACGTCCGGTGTCCTGCTGTCCGCCGAGTGGGTGGTCGGGCGGGAGGCGCTCGGCAGCGGCACGCCCGGGCTGGCGGTCGCCTGGCTGGCCGCGCCGGTGCTGGCCTGGGCGGTCGCCGGCGGCCGGCGGCTCGGCATCCTGGCCGCGCTGCTGATCGGTCTCGCCGACCTGGCGGTGCGGCCGCGGATGACGCAGTCGTCGCTGACCGGCACGACCCTGATGCTGCTGGCCGCCGTGGGTGTGGGGCACGTTGCCCGGCTCGGCGCGATCGCGGAGGCGAGGCTGCAGCGGGCGACGGAGCTGGAGGCGGCCAACCGCGAGCGGGAGCGGCTGGCCCGGCACATCCACGACTCGGTGCTGCAGGTGCTGGCGCTGGTCCGGCGGCGGGGCGCGAGCCTCGACGGCGAGGCGGGCGAGCTGGCCCGGCTGGCGGGGGAGCAGGAGGCCGCGCTGCGCCGCCTGATCGCGACGGGCGCGCCGCCGCCGTCCGCCACCGGCGTGGTCGACCTGGGTGCGCTGGTCAGCGCGTACGCCAGCGACGTCGTATCCGTGGCCGCGCCCGCGACGGCCGTGCCGCTGCCCGCGGAGGCGGCGACCCAGCTCGCCGCCGCCGTGGCCGCCGCGCTCGACAACGCCGCCCGGCACGCGGGGGCGGACGCCCGCGTCTTCGTGCTGGTCGAGGACGAGCCGGACTCGGTGACCGTCACCGTCCGCGACGACGGCGCCGGCATCGCGCCCGGCCGGCTGGCGGCGGCCGAGCTGGAGGGCCGGCTCGGCGTCGCGCAGGCGATCCGCGGCCGGATCACCGACCTCGGTGGCACCGTGCGCATCCACTCCGCGCCGGGCCAGGGCACCGAGATCGAGCTGGTCGTTCCTAAGCTCTCCGTATGAGCGACGCGATTCGGGTGATGGTGGTCGACGACCATCCGATGTGGCGCACCGGGGTCGCCCGCGACCTCGCTGAGGCCGGCTACGAGGTGGTCGCCACCACCGGAGAAGGGCGCCAGGCGGTCCGGATCGCCGGCGCGACCAGGCCCGACGTGGTGGTGCTCGACCTGCAGCTGCCCGACGTGCCCGGCGTCGAGGTGATCCACGGCCTGCGCGCGGCGCTGCCCGAGGTGCGGGTGCTCATGCTCTCGGCCAGCGGCGAGCAGCAGAGCGTGCTGGACGCGGTGAAGGCGGGCGCGACCGGTTACCTGGTGAAGTCGGCGGCGCCGGACGAGTTCCTCGCCGCGGTCGCGCGCACCGCCGCCGGCGAAGCGGTGTTCACGCCCGGCCTCGCGGGCCTGGTGCTGGGCGAGTACCGGCGGCTGGCGGCCGCTCCCGAACCCGCCGAGAGCGGCGCGCCCGCGCTGACCGAGCGGGAGACCGAGGTGCTGCGGCTCGTGGCCAAGGGGCTGTCGTACAAGCAGATCGCCGAGCGGCTCGGCGTCTCGCACCGGACCGTGCAGAACCACGTGCAGAACACGCTGGGCAAGCTCCAGCTGCACAACCGCGTGGAGCTGACCAGATATGCGATAGAGCAGGGTCTCGACTGACCCTCACTCGTACGGCGGCTCCTCCGTCTCGTGCATGGCCAGCTCCTCGGCCGTGGCGCCGCCGCCGGCCGCACCGGCGTCCTCCGCGATCGAGTCGCCCTCGTCGTCGATGAGCCCGCCCTCGGGCTCGTCCTCGCCGGCGAACTGGGCCGGGTCGACCAGGCGCCCTATGGGCCGCCCGCCGTCGTCGAGCTCGAGCCCGTCGGTGTCGTAGAGCGACGCCTCGGAGTCCGGGTTCTCCTGCGGACCGTCGTCGAGCACGTCGGCGTCGAGCTGCGCCTGTGCGCGCTCGGTGCCGAGGTCCTCCTCGTCCCGGATCTGCTCGTCGGCCGGGGTGGCCAGCGGGTCGTCGACCGGCTCCGGCGCGTTCTCCCGGGCCAGCTTGTAGTCGAGCGACTCGCCCTGCTCGGCCTCCTCGCCGGTGGTGCCGAACCGGTCGACGGCCAAGGGGGAGTCGACCGGCAGGGCGGCCGGGTCCGGTCCCTGGACCTCGCGTTCCGAGTCGACGTCGTCGTAGGCGGTGGAGTCGTCGTCGGCGGTGCCGGGCAGGCCTTCGGCCTCCGGGTCCGACCAGGGCTCTGGGTACTCGTCTTCGCGGCGCATACCGGGCCTTCTACCCCTATCCCGGCCGGGACAACCGGCGGTCCGGTGGTGTGATGGATGCCTCGTAGCAACTAATCCGTTCGGGATTCATTGCTCGCTTCGCGCGGACCGACGTATGGTCACGTTTAGGGGAGGCCGCTCCGCAGCGGTCTCCGGGGTGCTCAAGACGCGGGCATCAGAGCGCACATTCCACATACCCGGTGCCGACTCTCTCCGCCCTACCAGGGCGGCGGTGAGGGCGAACGAGGAGGCTGCGCGATGACCCTTCACAGCGGCATGCCCGCTTCCGGTGAACTGGACCTACCGGCGCTCGACGCCGTCGCCATGTCATATGCCCAGCGATCGGGAGATGATGCACGGCGTACGGCGCGGGAAGAGCTGGTCCGCTCGGCGATGCCGTTCGCGGGCCGCCTCGCGCGGCGCTATCGAGGCCGCGGTGAGCCGATGGACGACCTGGAACAGGTGGCGCGGCTGGGGTTGCTGAAGGCCGTGGACCGTTTTGACCCACAACGTGGGGCTTTCACCGGTTTCGCCGCGGCGACCATCATCGGCGAGCTCCGCCGTCATTTCCGGGACCGCACCTGGGGCGTCCACGTGCCCCGCCGGATGCAGGAGCTCAGCATCGAGGTCAACCGGGCGTCCACCGAGCTGACCGCCAAGCTGCGCCGCTCACCGACCGTGCCCGAGCTGGCCGAACGGCTCCGGGTCGATGAGGAGGACGTGCTGGCGGCGCTGGAGACGGCGGCCGCGTACACCCCGCTGTCGCTGAACATGCCCGCCCGGGCCGAGAGCGAGGCCGAGCTGGGCGACCTGATCGGCGGGTCCGACGTGGGCCTGGAGGCCGTCGACGACCGGCTGACCGTGGCCAGCCTGCTGTGCCGGCTGCCCGAGCGCGAGCGGCGGATCCTGGCGCTGCGCTTCTACGGCAACAAGACGCAGACCGAGATCGCCACCGAGCTGGGCATCTCGCAGATGCACGTGTCCCGCCTGCTCTCCCGGGCGCTCGCCTGGCTGCGCGAGGCGATGCTCAGCGACGCGCCGCGGCAGTGGCAGGCCGGCGCCGGTCCGGTCGACCACCACGAGATCAGCGTCCGGCGCCACGACAAGGGCGGCACGGTCCGCCTCGACATCGCCGGCGAGGTCGACCGGGACACCGCCGAACCGCTGCGCACGGCGCTGCTCGAGGCGGTCGAGCTGGCCGCCGGGCGCCCGGAGCCGCGCGACGTGGCGGTGAGCCTGTCCGGCGTGCCGATCATCGACGCGGCGGGCGTGTCGGCGCTGCTCGCGGGCTACGAAGCCGCCCGGGCCGCCGGCGTGCGGCTGCGGATCAGCGGCATGCAGGTCTACGTCCGCCGCACGCTCCGCGTGGCCGGGCTGGCCCCGATCATGACGGCGCCGCACGCCGCCTGATCACGGCTGCTGGTTGATCCTGACCATGTTGCCGGCGGGGTCGCGGAAGGCGCAGTCGCGGACGCCGTACGGCTGGTCCATCGGCTCCTGGACGACCTCCGCACCCGTCGCCTGCACCTTCTCGAAGGTGCTGGTCAGATCCGGCGAGGCGAGCACGATCGAGGCGTAGCTCCCCTTGGCCATCAGCTCGGCGATGGTGCGGCGCTCGTCGTCGGTGATGCCGGGGTCGGCGGCCGGCGGGTGCAGCACGATCGAGGTCTGCCCACCGGGCGGGGCGACCGTGATCCACCGCATGGCGCCGTGCCCGACGTCGTTGAGCACCTCGAAATCGAGCGCGTCGCGGTAGAACGCGAGCGACTTCTCGGGGTCGTCGGTCGGTAGGAAAGTGTGTGCGATCGAGAGACTCATGCTGGTCACGTTAGGTGCCCAGGCGCGGCGACGGCTTCTCGATTCCTGATCGGTCGCATGACCTGCTTGGCGACGCAGCCCGGGATGCCCGCGCCGTCACCGGCCGCACGCTGGCGGTATTCGCTCGGCGACATGCCGACCAGCTCCGAGAAGCGCGTGCTGAACGTGCCCAACGACGCACAGCCGACCGCGAAGCAGACCTCGGTGACCGACAGGTCGCCCCGGCGCAGCAGGGTCATCGCCCGCTCGATCCGCCGCGTCATCAGGTAGCTGTAGGGCGACTCGCCGAACGCGGCGCGGAACGCCCGGCTCAGGTGCCCGGCCGAGACGTGCACGCCGCGGGCGAGCGCCTCGACGTCGAGCGGCTGCGCGTAGTCGCGGTCGATCCGGTCGCGGACCTTGCGCAGGAGCCGCAGCTCACGCAGGCGGGCGTCGGAGATGCCGGTCACGTGCCCAGCCTGCCACAACCTCAGCCCGCGTAGTCAGGTGCGACCACCGACCAGACGACTTTGCCGTCGGGCAGGTCGGTGACGCCCCAGCGCAGCGCGACCGCTTCGATCAGGAGCAGGCCGCGGCCGCCGTACGCCGTCGTCGGCACCGCCCCGGCGTAGACGGGCAGCGCGGTCGACCAGTCGCGCACCGACAGGTGCAGGGTGTCGCCGTCGGCACCCCGGCCGACCAGCAGGATCATCGCGGTGTGGGCGTGCGCGACCACGTTGTTGACCAGCTCGGTCGCGACGATGCAGGCCGGCCCGGCCACGGCCGGCAGCTCCCAGCGGGCGCACGCCTCGGTGACCAGCTCACGGGCCTTGCGGGCGGCGCCCGTCAGCGGCTCGAGGTCGGCCCGGAGCAGGTGATCGACCGAGTGGGCGGGCGGCCGGCCGGCGCCGTCGGCGATCCGGAAGCCGACGCCCTGCCAGCGGCCGGCGGAGGCGGGCGGCACGCTGACCAGCGGGTGGCCGGCGGGCCAGTCGGCGGTCTCCCGGGCCACCTCGCCGAAGGTCGAGAGCACGGCCTGGTCGTCGATCCGCAGGCCGGTCACCTCGATCACGGCCGGTGTGCGGTCGGCGACGACGGACAGCAGGGCACCACGCAGCGCCTCGGCCGACGTCCGGTCGAGCGCGCCCTGGAGCTGGACGATCGCGTACGGATCGTCGGCGGCCACCAGAAAACGCACGTCGGTCGGCATGATCGCTCCATTGTGCAGGTCGAGTGCGCGGGCGTGCGCCCTCCCACGCGAGTTGCGAGCCGTGATCACCATCGTCGGCCCCGGGTGTGTCGGCGCGTGACGGCGGCGATGGTGCCCGCGGCGGTGCCGGCGGCCAGGCCGAGCATCGCGGACGCGCCAACGGTGGCGCGGCGGCGCACCTCCTCGGTCGCGAGCGGCACCGACCGCCAGGCGAAGCGCTGACCACCGGCGTACGCCTCGCGGCGTGGCCTGGTCAGCAGCCGCACGATCGTCTGGGCCGCCACCTCCGGCGGCTGGACCGGTGGTGGCGGCGCGATGCGCCGGCCGGCCGCGTACCGGCGGACCGGTGCGGCCGTGCCGGCGGGCAGCACGGTGCAGATGGCGATCCCGCGCTCGCCGGTCACCCGCAGCTCCTGGCGGACGGTGTCGGCGAGCCCGCGGATGCCCTGCTTCGCGGCGTTGTAGATCGACTGGTACGGCAGCGCGATGGTGGCCAGCCCGGACGCGTTGTTGACCAGGACGCCGCCGCCGCTCGCGCGCAGGTGCGGCAGGGCGGCCCGCATGCCGTACGCGGTGCCGAGCAGGTTGACCTCGACGACCCGGCGGAGCTGCGCGATCGGTATCTCCTCGAAGAGGCCGACGGCGCCCGTGGCGGCGTTGTTGACCCACGCGTCCAGTCGCCCGAACACGGCGACCGCGCTCTCCGCGAGCTGTGTGACGGCGACCGGGTCGGTCACGTCGGTGGGCAGCACCGCGGTCCGGCCGCCGAACGCCCGGCAGCGATCGGCGACCGCGTCCAACGCCGGCTCGCCCCGGGCGGCCAGCACCACCGTGCCGCCGTTGCGGGCCACCGCGAGCGCCGTCGCCGCGCCGGTGCCGCTTGATGCACCGGTGATTACGACCACCGCTTCGGCGAGCGGGCGGGTGAGCGCCATGGCTGTTCGTTACCCCGTCCGGGCGGGCCTC
Organism: Asanoa sp. NPDC050611; assembly: GCF_040654855.1. NCBI lineage: Bacteria > Bacillati > Actinomycetota > Actinomycetes > Micromonosporales > Micromonosporaceae > Asanoa > Asanoa sp. NPDC050611. Next base: position 758 of record NZ_JBFAIU010000151.1, on the reverse strand, counting down.
ATGCGACCCGGTTTGCCGCGGCGGCGACCCCGTCGCCACCGAACCGACGCACCGGGCCGCTGCGACGCGTTCGCGCCGATCAGGCGGTTTGCGCCGGTGCTACCGAGGGCCGGCGCCCGAGCGGGGCGGGGGTCCGGCGGGCATCGGCCGGGCGACCACCACGGTGCGGGCTGCGTCGCCGGCCAGGTGCCGGGCGGCCAGCGCGCGGGCCTTGAGCGCGCGGGGGCCGGCCGTCAGCGCCCGCTGCCTGGGCTCCGCGGTCGTGTGGTGGTGCTGCGGCTCGGCGTACCGGGTCAGGCCGATCACCGCGGCCAGCGTGATGAAGAAGCCGAGCGCGGCCATCCACTCGCGGCCCGAATGGATCTGGTCACCGAGGAACAGCAGGCCGATCGCCGCCGCCGGCACCGCGGCCGCGGCGTCCATCGAGGCGACCGCCGCCGTCGTCGAACCGCGCTGCATCGCGAGGCCGATCAGCAACTGGCCGAGCAGCGACGCGCCGATCAGCACGTAGAGCAGCGGGCTCGAGACGAACTCGGGGATCGAGTGGCTGGAGGCCAGCGGCCGGCCGGCCACCGCGGCCGCGGAGAACGCCATGCCGGCCAGCGCGCCGAGCGCCACAGCGCCGGGCACGCCGCGCAGCCGGGCGGCGAAGACACCGACGACGGCGATCGCCGCGAGCCAGACCAGCAGCGCGGCCAGGCCGCCGGAGCCGATCGAGTGTGCCTGGGCCGGCTTCGCGGAGATCACCAGCGCGAAGA
>NZ_JBFAIU010000150.1:0-17473 GCF_040654855.1 Asanoa sp. NPDC050611 | reverse complement strand
CCGCACCGTCGAAGACCTGCGTGACCAGTCGGCCGCAGGCCGCGAACGCCGCACCGCGGTGGGCGGTGCGGACGGTGCCGCGCGCACCACCGACGACGGTCAGGCGGTCCGGCTCGAGGGGCGGTCGGTGGCGCCCCAGCGGGCCCAGGCCGACCGGCTCGGCCTGCGCAAGACCCGGGCGGACGGGGTGGAGTGCCCCGTCACCGTGTCCTGCGAGTGGATTCCGGCGCCCTACGAGCAGTACGGCGCGACACCCGGGGCCTACGGCAACCACGACCTGTCCGAGCGTCCGGCGCGACAGAAGATCGAGTACATCGTCATCCACGACACCGAGGGCTCCTACGCCACGACGCTCAACCTCGTGCAGGACCCGACGTACGTGAGCTGGCACTACACCCTGCGCTCGGTCGACGGGCACATCGCCCAGCACGTCAAGACCAAGGACGTCGCCTGGCACGCCGGCAACTGGGACGTCAACGCCCGGTCGGTCGGGCTCGAGCACGAAGGCTTCGCGGCCGACGGCAGCTGGTACACCGAGGCGCTCTACCGCTCCTCGGCCAAGCTGGTCCGCTACCTGGCCAAGCGCTTCGACGTGCCGCTCAACCGGCAGCACATCCTGGGCCACGACACCGTGCCCGGCACCACCGCGGCGACCGTGGGCGGCATGCACTGGGACCCGGGTCCGTACTGGGACTGGTCGCACTACTTCGACCTGCTCGGCGCACCGCTCTGGTCGACCGGCACGTCGCTGACCGGGCTCGTGCAGATCGACCCGGACTACGCCACCAACCAGCCGGCGTTCACCGGTTGCGTCACGGCCGGCGTGCCGTGCGCCCCGCACGGTTCCTCGGCGGTGGTCCTGCACACCGCGCCGTCGGCCGAGTCGCCGCTGCTGACCGACCTCGGCCTGCACCCCGACGGTGCACCGTCCACCATGCACATCTCGGACCACGGCGCGCGCGCCTCGGCCGGGCAGACGTTCGCGCTCGCCGGTCGGCAGGGCGACTGGACCGCGATCTGGTACCTGGGGCAGAAGGGCTGGTTCCACAACCCGCCCTCGGCGCCCACGGCCAACTGGCAGCTCGGGCTGGTCGCGGTGCCCAAGAAGGACAAGGCGACCATCCCGGTGTACGGGCGGGCGTATCCCGAACCCGCGGCGTACCCGGCCGGCGTGCCGGTGCAGGCGATCTCGCCGCTGCAGTACACCCTCGCGGCCGGTCAGCGCTACGCGGTCGGCGCGGTGCTGCCGGGCCAGTACTACCGGGCCACCACGTTCGCCGGCACGTCGCCGGGGGACTGGACGGTCATCCAGGGCGACAAGACGTACGTCGAGATCCAGTTCGGCCAGCGGGTCGCGTTCGTCGACAAGGCCGACGTCGACCTTGGTGCGCCGGCGGCGGCCGCGAGGGGTTATTTGACGCTGGCGAGGATGCTGTTGACCTGGGTCTCGGCGTCCGAAAGGAGCTTCGCGATGTCGGCGTTCTTGTCCGTCAACACCTTCTGCATCGGCACGTCGAGCACCGCGTAGATCTGCTGCGCGTTCGGGGGCTCGACCTTCAGCGGGATGTTGGCGGTCGCGTCCGCGAACGGCTTGTAGTTCTCGACCGGCAGGTTCTTCAGCTTGTCGACCGCCGCCTGCTGCTTGTTCTTCGCCTCACCGGTCCACAGCGCCGGCTCCGGCAGGCCGACCGGGGTCTTCTGCTCGGCGGCCCACTGGTATTCCGCCTCGATCCGGTCCGGGTTGTTCCACCAGTAGGTCAGCCACTTGAGGCCGGCGCGGATCTTCTCGGGCGTGGCCTTGGCGTTGAACATGTAGCCCTCGCCACCGGCCAGGGTCGCGGTGCCGTTCGGGATCGGGCCCAGGCCGTACTTGTTGAAGTCGCCCTTGAACTGGTTGACGATCGTCTCGATGTTGTCCGGCGCCGCCACGTACATGCCGAGCTTGCCGGAGCCCATCATCTGCAGCAGGTCGGCCCACTCCAGGAGCTGGCGCGAGCCCATGCTGTTGTCGGTCCAGCGCATGTCCTTGAGCTGCTGCAGGACCTGCTTGCCCTGGTCGTTGTTGAACGCGGCCTTCCAGCTGCCACCCTCGTTGACGGCGATGTCGCCGCCGAGCGAGTACATCTCGGCGGTGAAGTGCCAGCCGCCGGTGTTGTTCTTGCTGTAGTCGCCGTAGCCGACGTAGTCCTTGCCCAGGCCCGCGATCGCCTTGGCGGCGGTGCGCACCTCTTCCCAGGTCTTCGGCGGGCTGTTCGGGTCGAGCTTGGCCTTCTCGAACAGCTCCCGGTTGTAGAGCAGGCCGAGGGAGTAGTTCTTGGCCGGCAGGCCGTACACCTTGCCGTCGTCGCCCGAGAAGATCTTCATGAGATCCGGGCGGATCTCCTTGGTCGGCGGGAACTCGTCGAGGTACTTGCTGATGTCCGCGACCTGGCGCTTGGCGATCAGGCTGGCCGGGTCGGTGAAGTAGACGTAGAAGACGTCCTCGAGCTGGCCACCCGCGAGCTTCGACTGGAAGGTCTGCGGGTCCATCTTGCCTTCCTTGGCGTCCACGTCGATGTTCGGGTTGAGCTTCTCGAACTCTGCGACGTTGTCGAGGAAGTGCTTCCGGTTGACCGCCTCGGTGTCCGGCGGCAGACCGTTGATGACGAGCGTGACCTTGGCATTGGGATCAGAAGCCGGCGCTTCGCCGCCGTCGTCCGAGCCGCACGCGGCCGCGGACAGCGCGACCCCGGCGACCAGCAGCAGCCCGACGGCGCTACGCAGCCTGGATCTGTTCATGAGAGTGAACGCCCTTCCTGGGTGGAGCGGGGATTCTCGGGTGTGATGTGGCTCTCGCACGTGCATGTTTCGTGGCGATGACGATACAAAGCCGAACTAGTGCTCGCAAGAAGCTGACTGGTCTCAGAAAAAACACGACTTGATCTGGGAGCGCTCCCAATTCGGGCACGAAAATGGGGCGGACCGTCTGGTCCGCCCCATCGACGCAGGTCAGCGCGAGCCGGCCGGGCCCGTCGACCCGCGCACCACCAACTCCGGTTCGAAGAGCAGCTCGTCGGTGTTGACGCCGATGCCCTCGATCTGGTTGACGAGGATGTCGACGGCCGCCTGGCCCATCATCTCGATCGGCTGGCGGATCGTCGTCAGCGGCGGGTCGGTGCAGGTCATCAGGCCCGAGTCGTCGAAGCCGATGACCGAGATGTCGTCGGGGACCTGCTTACCGAGCCTTCTGACCGCGCGGATCGTGCCGAGTGCGATGACGTCGCTGGCGCAGATGAGCCCGGTGGCACCCTTGTCGATCAGCTTGGTCGCGGCGACGCGGGCGCTCTCCATGGAGAAGCTGGTGCGGCCGACCCAGCGCTCGACGTCGTCGTCCTGCCAGCCGGCGGCGTCGACCATCGCGGCCAGCTTCCGGCGCGACGGCATGTGGTCCTCGGGGCCGAGCACGAGGCCGATGTGCTCGTGGCCGAGCGACCGGAGATGGCCGAAGGCCTGCTCGACCGCGACGGCGTCGTCGGTGGAGACCCGGGGGAACGGCAGCTCGTCGACGCCGGCGTTGACCAGCACGACCGGGAGGCCGCGATCGGTGAGTTGGCGGTAGTGCTCGTGCTTGGCGTCCGCGAGCGCGTAGGAGCCGCCGGCGAAGATCACGCCCGAGACCTGGTGGTCGAGGAGCATGTCGACGTAGTCGGGTTCGGAGATGCCGCCGATGGTGCGGGCACAGAGGGCCGGGGTCAGGCCGCGCTGCGCGAGGGAGCCGGTCACCACCTCGGCGAGGGCGGGGAAGATCGGGTTCTGCAGCTCGGGCAGCACGAGACCGACGAGCCGGGCGCGCTCGCCGCGCAGCTTGGTCGGTCGTTCGTAGCCCAGCACGTCGAGCGCGGTCAGCACCGCGGTGCGCGTCGACTCGGAGACGCCGTCACGGCCGTTGAGCACGCGGCTCACGGTGGCTTCGCTGACGCCGGCCTTGCGCGCGACCTCGGTCAGTCGTCTGGTCACGCCGCAAGGGTACGTCATGGTTTTGCAAGAAAACGACAGCCATTTGCCCGACCCCGACAGCCGCCGGTTATCCACAGGTTGTAATGGATCAAACGCAGATGCAACGCTGGTCCCGTAGAAAGGAGGCGTGACAGTGACGACCCCCTACCCAACCCACCCGGGCGCCGACTTCACCGTCGATCAACTCTTCGGCATGCCAGATGATGGCTTTCGGCGCGAGATCTTCAACGGGAGCCTCCTGGTGACGCCTCCTCCGCCGATTCCGCACGCGGTGACGACCGGCAACCTCCGTGACCGGCTCTACGACCAGGCTCCAAAACACTTCCGAGTGCTCGAAGGTATTGGCGTCTATCCCAACGACCGCAACTACGCGATCAGTCGCTCACGATCTTGCAGCTCGACGGTGAGAAATACACCGATCGCGCGGTCCTCCATCCAGGCGAGATCTGGCGGAGTGCCTTCCCGTTCCCGCTCCAGATCGATCCCGGCGACCTGTTCTAGGTGAGGTTGCGGAGGGCGTCTTCGACCGCGCGGTGAAAGGTGGGGTAGGCGTAGATCATGCTGCGTAGTTGAGGCAGTGGCACTCGGGCGTGGACCGCGAGGGTCAACATCGACAGGACCTCGCCGCCCATCGGGCCCACCGAGGTCGCGCCGACCAGGGTGTCGCCGTCCCCGATCAGTTTGATCAGCCCCGCGTTGCCTTCCTTGTGGATCCAGCCGCGGGCCGAGGTGGTCAGGTCCGTCAGTCCTACTCGGACGTTCAGGCCGCGGTCGCGGGCCTCCGCTTCCGTCAGGCCGACCGAGCCGACCTCCGGGTCCGTGAAGGTGACCCGCGGGACCGCGCGGTAGTCGGCCGGCGGGCCCTCCTGGCCGAGGATGTCGCGGATCGCGACGCCGGCCTCGTACATCGCCATGTGGGTGAACGCACCGTGGCCGACCACGTCGCCGACCGCCCAGATGCCGTCGGCGGCCCGCATCCGCTCGTCGGTGGCGATCTCGCGCGCCGACGGATCGAGGCCGACCGTCTCCAGGCCGAGATCCGCCACCCGGCCGTGGCGGCCCGTCGCCACCAGCAGCCGGTCGCCGGTCACGCTGTCGGCGCCGATCTGGACCGCGAAACCCTCCGGCTCGCTGTAGAGCACCCGGGTGGCGTGCATCCCGAGGCGCACGGTCACGCCGTCCTCCTCGAGGGCGGCCTGCACCAGCTCCGCGGCCTCCGGCTCGTCGAACGGCAGCAGGCGGTCGGCGGCCTCGACCACCGTCACCCGCACGCCGAACCGGGCGAAGACCTGGGCCAGCTCGACACCGATCGCGCCGCCGCCGAGCACGACCAGCGACGTGGGGAGGTGCTCGACCTCGATCGCCTCGCGGTTGGTCCAGTACGGCGTGCCGGCCAGGCCCTCGATCGGCGGTGCCGCCGGCGCCGCGCCCGTGGCCAGCACGATCCCGCGGGTCGCCTCGAACTCCTGGTCACCGACCGTCACCGTGCGTGGGCCGGTCAGCGTGCCGTAGCCCCGGACGAACCGGCCGCCCTTGCCGACGAACCGGTCGACCGCGACCGTGTCGTCCCAGTCGTCGGTGGCCTCCTCGCGGATCCGCTTCGCCACGGGTGTCCAGTCGGGCTGCGCCGACGCCGAGCCGGCCAGCTTGGCCACCCGGCGCGTCTCGGCCAGCGCGTTGCCGGCCCGGATCATCATCTTGCTGGGCACACAGCCCCAGTACGGGCACTCGCCGCCGACCAGGTTGCTCTCGATGCCGACCACCGCCAGCCCGGCCTCCGCGAGCTTGCCGGCGACCTCCTCGCCACCGACACCCAGACCCACCACGACGACGTCCACGCGCTCAGCCACGTAGCCCATTAAAGCCCTAGAGTGGCGGCCATGTCGCAGGTGACCGGCCACACCGACGCGGATTTCACATCGGTCCGCGACGTCTTCGAGAGCTTCTTCGCCGACGGCCGCGAGACCGGCGCGGGCGTCGCCGTCGTGCACCGGGGCCGGCTCGTCGTCGACCTGGTCGGCGGCTCCCGGGCCGGCGGTCAGCCGTGGACCCGGCGGACCGTGGTCGCGGTCTACTCCGTGAGCAAGCCGTTCGCGGCCGCCTGCCTGATGCTCCTGGTCGACCGCGGCCGGGTCGGGCTCGACGACCCGGTGCACCGGCACTGGCCGGAGTTCCCCGACGACGGCACCACGGTCCGCCACGTGCTGTCCCACACCGCCGGCCGACCGGTCTTCCCGACGCCGCGCCCCGCCGACGCCTGGGCCGACTGGGCCACGCTGGCGGGCGACCTGGCCGGCGCCGCTCCGATGTGGACTCCCGGCAGCACGGCCGCCGAACATGCCCTGACCTACGGCCACCTGGTCGGCGAGCTGGTCCGCCGGGTCGACGGCAGGCCGATCGACCGGTTCCTCGCCGACGAGATCGCCGCGCCGTGGCAGCTCGACCTCGCGTTCGGCGCCGGCGGCGCCACCGACGTCGCCGACCTCACCTTCGGCGACCCGGAGTGGCCGCTGGCGTCGGTCGGCGAGCCCGCCTCGTTGCGCCATCGCAGCCTGGTCAACCCGGACGGCTGCCGCGACCTAGCCGTGCTCAACGGTCCGCTATGGCGTGACACCGCCGTCCCGGCGGTCAACATGCACACCACCGCCGCCGCGGTCGCCCGGTTCTACCAGGGCATGTTGGCCGGTGGCGTGCTCGACGGCCACCGGATCCTGAGCGAGCAGGCCACGGCAGAGATGATCCGCGTCCAGCACGACGGCCCGGACCAGCTGCTCGACCGGCCGGTCAAGTGGGCGCTCGGCTTCCAGGTCGAGGACGACGGCAGCTTCGGCCACGGCGGCATCGGCGGCAGCTGCGGCTATGCGCTGCCCGGCGCCGGCCTGGCGATCGGCTTCGTCACCCGGCACCTCGCCGACTTCGACCGGATGGACGAGCTCGACACCGCGGTCATGGCGGCGGTTCAGGCGTAGCGCTCCACATAGGAGCTGGACGGGTCGTACCGCTCCCGCTGCCGTTCGGGATTGAACCGCCGGTACGGCCGGGTGTCGTTGCCCGTGCCCGCCACCCACTGCCAGTTGCCCGAGTTGTTGGGCACGTCACCGTCGAGGAGCCAGTGGTAGAACTCGGCGAGCCCGCGCCGCCAGTCGACGCCCAGGTCCTTGGTCAGATAGGAGGCGGTGACCAGCCGCGCCCGGTTGTGCATCCAGCCTTCCCGGCGGAGCTGACGCATGCCGGCGTCCACAATGGGCACGCCGGTCCGGCCCTCCGCCCACCGCCGGAAGGCGGCCTCGTCGTCCTTCCAGCCCTCGGTCGCGCCACGCCGGTAGGCCCGCGACGAGATCTCGGGGAACGCGTGCGCCACCTGGTAGTAGAAGTCCCGCCAGCAGAGCTGGCGGACGAACGGGTCCGCACCCGGCCGGCCCATCGCGGCGTGCGCCACCTCGAGCGGCGACAGGCAACCGAAGCGAAGGTACGGGCTCAGCCGGGACGTGCGGTCACCGGCCAGGTCGTTGTGCCCGTCCTCGTAGGTCTCGACGTTGCCCAGCCATTTCCGCAGCCGTTTCCGCGCTTCGGTCGACCCTCCGGGGGCGGCGTCCGGCGACGCGCCGGCCGGCTCGTCCGGAAGGTCACCGGCCCGCAACCCGGCCGGCAACGGCACCTTCTTCGGCAGCCCGACCTGATCCCGCCACTTCGCGGCCGTCCACGCCCGGTGGTACGGCGAGAAGACCCGGTAATGGTCGCCACCGCCCGGGCTGAGCACGCCGGGATCCACAATGGTCAGCCCGGGGAACAGCCGCACGTCGAGGCCGTGCCGTTCACCAGAGGCGGCGAGCCGCCGCTCGCGCCGCCGGGCATAGTGCGAGACGTCCGCCGCGGCGGCCACGCCCTCGGCACCGACCTCGCCCGCCAGCCGCACGGTCTCGTCCACCGGGTCGCCCGACCGCACGACCAGGTCGCTGTCCCGCTCGCGCAACAGCGCGCGCAGGTCGGCCACGCTCTGGTGCAGGAACCGGTCCCGGTTGGGCGAGCGGCCGGCCAGTGCCGGGTCGAACACGAACAGCGGCACCACCTGCTCGGCCGCGGCGCAGGCCGTGGCGAGCGCGGGATTGTCGTGCAGCCGCAGGTCCCGGGTGAACAGCACGATCGCGGTGCGCATCAGACGGCCCCCACGGGCGCCCGGGACCCGGTGCGCGCGTTGGTCGGCGGCACGGCGAGCGGCGTGCCCGGCCCGGCCAGCAGCGACAGCGCGGCGACCGCGGCCCGCCGGCGGTTGGGCACCGTGGCCCGGCGCACGAACACGTCGTAGTCGGCCGCGACCACCTCGTCGAGGATGCCGCCGTAGAGGGTGTAGGCGGCCCGGATGCACGACCGCGACCCGGGCGCGAGCATCCCGACGCCGGGCGCCGCGGCGGCGTAGTGCAGGCGTGCGCGCTCCACCTCGTACGCGATGAGGTTTCTGATCGCCGGTGTGGCGGCACGACGCGTGACCGCGCCGGCGAGGTCGGCCCGCGTGACGCCGAACCGGTCGAGGTCCTCGTCGGGCAGGTAGGTCCGCCCGCGGTCGAGGTCCTCCCCGACGTCCCGGATGAAGTTCGTGAGCTGGAACGCGAGGCCGAGCTGGCGGGCGGGTTCGCGGGCGGCGCCGGGGTCCGCGCTGCCGAGGACCGGCAGCATCATCGTGCCGATCACCGCCGCCGAGCCCTCCATGTAGTCGAGCAGGTCGCCGTAGGTCGGGTAGCTGGTGACCGTCAGGTCCATCGCCATGCTGCGCAGGAAGCTCGCGAAATCGGCGCGGTCGAGGTCGAAGACCGCGATCGTGTGCAGCACCGCGGGGAGCAGCGGGTCGTCGACCGCAGCGCCGTGCAGCCCGGCGACGAAGTCCGCCGACCAGCGGTCGAGCGCGGCGGCGCGCTGCGCGGCGGGCAGGTCGTCGGTCCGGTCGACGATCTCGTCGGCGTACCGCGTGAAGCCGTACAAGGCGTGAACATGGCGTCGTTTCCACGCGGGCAGCAGCCGGGTCGCGAGATAGTACGTGCGACCGTGCCGTTTGTGCAGCTCACGGCAGCGTTCGTAGGACGCCGCCAAGGATTCGTCCATCATCCCTCCCGCCGCTGAATCGACTCAGCAATCGACGCAACTCGTAAGTCTAGGGTACGCTCGACCGCGTGGCCAACGACACGCTCGCGGCGGACACCACCCGCGACGTCCTGAGCCCACCGCCGCAGCGGTCCGCACCGCCGGCCGGGGGCGCGTTCCGCGCCGCCATCGAAACGACCCTCGCCGACTTCCTCCGGCACGAATGCACCACCCTCGAGTCCCTGGACACGGCCCTGCGCCCGTTCGCCACCCTGGCCCGCGACAGCGTGCTGTCCGGCGGCAAGCGGCTGCGGCCGACGTTCGCACACTGGGGCTGGCGGGGCGCCGCCGGTCCGGCAGCGGCCGTCGAGCCGCTGCTACCCGCATTCGCGGCACTCGAACTGCTGCATGCGTTCGCGCTGATCCACGACGACGTGATGGACCGTTCGGCGACCCGGCGCGGCCGGCCGACCGCACACGAGGTGTTCGCCGCCCAGCACGCGCAGGCCGGTCGGCAGGGCCCGGCCGACGGCTTCGGCACCGCGGGCGCCGTGCTCGCCGGCGACCTCTGCCTGGTCTGGGCCGACCAGCTGCTGTCCCGCGCCGCGGTGCCGCCCACCGCCCTCCTGGCCGCCCGGCGCTGCTACGACGAGATGCGCGTCGAGGCGATCGCGGGCCAGTACCTCGACGTGCTGGGCGACGCCGAGCCCGACAGCTGGACGGTCGACCGCGCGCTGCGGGTGGCCCGGCTCAAGACCGCCGGCTACACGGTGACCCGTCCGCTGCTGTTCGGCGCGGCACTCTCGGGCCAGGGTGCCCCCGTGACCAGCGCCTACCTGCACTACGGCGGCGCGGTCGGCGAGGCCTTCCAGCTCCGCGACGACCTGCTGGGCGTGTTCGGCGACCCGGCGGAGACCGGCAAGCCGGCCGGCGACGACCTGCGCACCGGCAAGCCAACGGCCCTCCTGCTGCTCGCGCGGCGGCTGGCCAAACCGGCACAGGCGGCTCAACTGGCCCAGCCGGTCGCGGCCGACCTCACCCGGCTCGCCGAGATCGTCGCCGATACTGGCGCGGTGGCCGTCGTCGAAACCATGATCGAGAATCGGGTCGAGCTGGCCCTCGCCGCGCTCGACCGGGCGCCGCTCGACGGCACGACCGACGCCGCGCTGCGTGCTCTCGCGGTGACGGCCACCCAACGGCGATCGTGACGGCTAACTTCAGGAGATGCGCGTGCGAACCGTGACCGGACCGACCGACCGTGTGGTGGTGGTCGGCGCGGGCCTGGGTGGCCTGGCCGCCGCGCTGCACCTGGCCGGCGCGGGCCGGCAGGTGACCGTCGTCGAGCGCGAGCCCGTCCCCGGCGGCCGGGCCGGCCGGCTCAGCCTCGACGGCTACGAGTTCGACACGGGCCCCACCGTGCTCACCATGCCCGACCTGATCGCCGAGGCGCTGGCGGCGGTCGGCGAGGAGCTCGGCGACTGGCTGGAGCTGCTCCCGCTCGACCCGGCCTACCGGGCGCACTATCCCGACGGCTCGACGCTCGACGTCATCACCGACACCGCGCGGATGGCGGCCGAGATCTCCCGCGTCTGCGGGCCCCGCGAGGCCGACGGCTACCTGCGGTTCGTCGACTTCGCCGCGCGCCTCTGGCGCCTCGAGCGCACCGACTTCATCGACCGCAACTTCGACGCGCCGACCGACCTGCTCACCGGCAACCTGCTGCGGCTGTTCGCCACCGGCGCCTTCCGCCGCCTGCAGACCAAGGTGGACCAGTTCTTCCGCGACCCGCGTACGCGCCGGATCTTCTCGTTCCAGGCCATGTACGCGGGCCTCGCGCCGCACGACGCGCTGGCCATCTACGCGGTCATCGCGTACCTCGACTCGGTGGCCGGGGTGTTCTATCCCCGCGGCGGCATCCACGCCGTGCCGCGCGCGCTGGCCGGCGCCGCCGAGAAGCACGGCGTGCGGGTCCGCTACGACTGCGCGGTGACCCGGGTGGAGACCGCCGGCGACCGCGCGGTCGCGGTGCACACCGCCACCGGCGAGCGGATCCCGGCCGACGTCGTGGTGCTCAACCCGGACCTGCCGGTCGCCGCCACCATGCTGCTCGGTGAGCCGCGCCGCGCCATGCGCTACTCACCCTCCGCGGTGGTCCTGCACGTCGGTTCGAGCCAGGGGTACGAGCGGATCGCGCACCACAACATCCACTTCGGCCGGGCCTGGCGGCGCACGTTCGCCGAGATCATCGACCGGGGCGAGCTGATGTCCGACCCGTCGTTGCTGGTCACCAACCCGAGCCGCACCGAGCCGACGGTCGCGCCCGCCGGCCGGCACAGCTACTACGTGCTCGCACCGGTGCCCAACCTCGACCGCGCGCCGCTCGACTGGCGCGGCCCGCTCGGCCGCCGCTACGCCGACGAGCTGATCGCGACGCTGGAACAGCGCGGCTACCACGGCTTCGGCGCCGGTGTGGAGGTGTCCCACGTGGTCACGCCGGCCGACTGGGCCGCCGCCGGGATGGCCGCGGGCACCCCGTTCGCGGCCGCGCACAGCCTCTTCCAGACCGGGCCGTTCCGGCCCCGCAACCTGCACCGCCAGCTGGCCAACGTCGTTTTCGTCGGCTCCGGCACCCAGCCGGGCGTCGGTGTGCCCATGGTGCTCATCTCCGGCAAGCTCGCCGCCGGCCGGATCGTCGGAGGACTGACATGACCGACTCTCGCGAACGACACCTCGTCGAGCTCGTCGACGACGACGGCCTGCCGATCGGCAGCGACACCGTCGAGGTGGCACACCAGCGCCCGGGCCGGCTGCACCGCGCCTTCTCGGTGGTGCTGATGGACCCGGCCGGCCGCGTCCTGCTGCAACGCCGGGCCGCGGTGAAGACCCGCTTCCCGCTGCGCTGGGCCAACACGTGCTGCGGCCATCCGGCGCCCGGCGAGGAGGTGGCGGTCTCCGCCAACCGGCGGCTCAAGGAGGAGCTGGGCGCCGCGCCGGTGGCGCTGTCCGAGGTCGGCGTCTACGTCTACTACGCGGAGGATCCGGCCACGGGCCGGGTCGAATGGGAGTACGACCACGTGCTGCTCGGCCAGGTGAGCGGCGCCGAGGACCTGGTGCCGGACCCCGACGAGGTGGCCGAGCTGGCCTGGGTCGACCCGGAGGTGCTGCCGCGGTCGATCCGCGCGGAGCCGACCCTCTACTCCCCGTGGCTCGCGGGGGTGATCAACCAGGTCGCCACGGCCCGGGGCGGCGGTTCGGTCGGCGCCGCCGCGGGCCCGGCCGACACCGACGGCGACACGGCGGAGCGGTCAGGTGGCCGATGAAGGGCTGAGCGCGGGGGCCGTCGCGCGCCGCCTCGGCGTCGCCGTCACCACCCTGCGCACCTGGCACCAGCGCTACGGCCTCGGGCCGAGCAGCCATGTGCCGGGCCACCACCGGCGCTACACCACCGAGGACCTGTCCCGGCTGGAGGTCATGCGCCGGCTCACCGCTGAGGGCATCGCGCCGGCCGAGGCCGCCCGCTGGGCCCGCTACGCGCCGGAAGCCCCACCCGCGCTCAGCTCCGAGACGCCCGCCCGCTCCGGTGGCGGTTTCGCGATCCCGGTCGGGCGGGCCGGACCGGCCGCGCGGGGCCTGGCGCGGGCCGCGATCCGGCTCGACGTCGGCGCGATGCGCGAGATCATGCTGCGCGCGGTCACCGACCAGGGCGTCGTGTCCACGTGGGACCAGGTGGTGCGCCCGGTGCTGGCCGGGATCGGCGAGCGGCACATGGCGACGAAGCGGCTCATCGAGGTCGAGCACCTGTTCTCGCGGACGGCGACCGAAGTGCTCGCGGCCATCCCCCGCCCGGGTGGCGAGCCGCCCCGGGTCCTGCTCGCCTGCACCGACGAGGAGCAGCACAGCCTGCCGCTCGAGGCACTGGCCGCCGCGCTCGCGGCCGACGGCGTCGGCAGCCGGCTGCTCGGCGCCCGGGTGCCGCCGGCGGCGCTGTCCGACGCGGTCGACCGTACCGGGCCGGCGGTCGTCATGCTCTGGTCACACGCCGCGGAGACCGCGCACCTGGCACAGCTCCTCGCGTTGCAGGACGCACCGCGGCGACCGGTGCTGATCCTCGCCGGCGGTCCGGGCTGGACGGCGGACGCGCTGCCGGAAGGCGTCGTCGCACCCGCCGACCTCGCCGACGCGCTCCGGCTGACCAAGGCGTGGGCCGGCCCAGGCACACGCTGAGTCCTCGGCACGGCACGTTCCCGGGATCGAAACCGGGGCCTTTGTCCGCTACCGTGTGTGCGTCCTCGCCGGCTCACGCCGGCGCCCCTTGGGAGCCCGCCCCGCTCCCGCCTCGGGAGTCGACGATGACGAGACGCGTCGCGGTCGCCGCCGCGCTGGTCGTCCTCACGCTGCTGGTGGGCTCGCGCTGGGTCACCAACCGCTCCACGGTGCTGGCCAACGAACGGTCCACTGTGCCGGCCGGCACGCCCAGGCCCACGCCCACGGCCACGCCGCCACCACCGGAGGACGTCGCGCCGACCGCGCCACCGACCCGCGCCGCGGCACCGAAGCCCAAACCCAAGCGGCCGGGCACCGGCCCGTTCGGCAGCATGCGGCTGACCGGCCGCAAGACGGTCGCGCTGACGTTCGACGACGGACCGCACCCGACGTGGACACCTCAGGTGCTCGACCGCCTCAAGGCCGCCCACGTGAAAGCCACCTTCTGCGTGGTCGGCACACAGGTGAAGAAATACCCGGCGCTGGTCCGGCGGATCGTGCGCGAGGGCCACACGCTCTGCAACCACACCTGGAACCACGAGTTGGACCTCGGCACCAAGCCGGTCGCCACGATCAGGAGCAACCTGTTGGCGACCAGCCGCGAGATCCGCAAGGCGGTGCCGAACGCGAAGATCAGCTACTTCCGGCACCCCGGCGGCAAGTGGACCGCCAACGCGGTCAAGGTCGCGCAGTCGCTCGGCATGCAGCCCCTGGACTGGGACGTCGACCCCCGCGACTGGGAGATCACCGACGCGAAGCTGATCGGCTCCCGGGTGATCGGCCACGCCCGGCCAGGCTCGATCATCCTCATGCACGACGGCGGCGGCGACCGCAAGGGCACCCTCAGCGCCTGCCCAAATGTGATCAAGAACCTGAAAGGCCGCTTCGGCATCGCCCCGCTGCGCTGACCGGGTGGGGTTTGGGCCATTTTGCGGTGCTGCTGGTACCGGTTTGGAGAGGGAGTCGGGGATCGCGTATGCTTTCGAAGCCTCCGGCGGGGCCGGATGGGAGCACTGCCGCAGATTCGCGCCTGGATCCACATGTGCGATGATTGCGGGGCCGCCCTCATCGTCTAGCGGCCCAGGACGCCGCCCTTTCAAGGCGGTAGCACGGGTTCGAATCCCGTTGGGGGCACGGTGTCAAGCCCGGTTCCGGCCGGGTGCGTTAGAGCAAGGTCCTGTGGAGCAGTCGGAGTGCTCGCCGCCCTGTCAAGGCGGAGGTCGCGGGTTCAAGTCCCGTCAGGACCGCGTAAAACCCTTCACGGCCAGGTAGCTCAGTTGGTACGAGCGTCCGACTGAAAATCGGAAGGTCGGCGGTTCGACCCCGCCCCTGGCCACATAGCCTTTCGCCGGGCTATCGCAGCGCTCACCAGCGGAAACGCAGGTGGGCGTTTTGCTTTGTCGAGGATGTCGAGAACGGCATGGCGGCTCCGTCCCAGAGGCAGTTGCGGCACCGCGCCGCGCCGACCGGGAGGACAGCCATGCGAAAGCTCATCGTCCAGCAGTGGGTCACCGTCGACAACGTCGCCGCCGAGGAGGACGGTGGGCTCAGTTTCGTGTCCGGCGAGCCCTTCTCCGACGCCACCAACCCCGCGTTCAAGGCGAAGCTGATGGGGTTCATCGACTCGGTCGACACGTTGATCCTCGGCGCCAACACCTACGCCCAGTCCAAGGGCTACTGGCCGTACGCCGAGGAGCAGGGCGAGTACGGCGAGAAGCTCAACAACCTCACCAAGTTCGTCGCCTCGTCGAAGCTCGCCGACGCACCCTGGGGCGACTTCCCCGCCGCGACCGTGACGCGCGACCCGGCCGCCACCGTCCGCGAGCTCAAGGAGCGCACCGGCAAGGACATCTGGCTGTGGGGCAGCCTGAGCCTGATGCGATCCCTGCTGGACGCCGGGGTGGTCGACGAGATCAGGATGCTCGTCTGCGCGGCGGCACGCGGGAAGGGAACCCGGGTCTTCGAGGATCGGCGGGACGACCTGAAGCTGCTCGAAGCCACGTCCTTCGAGAACGGCGTCGCACTCCTGCGCTACGGCATCAAGAATTAGGTCGTCCCGCCGTTCGCCGTGCTCCGGTCCGGTTCGTCGCCTATAGTCGCGCCGGAGGCGAGTGGGCGCCTGGTGGCCCTCCCGGTCTTCAAAACCGGCGTGGCCCGGCATCCGGGTCAGGCGGGTTCGATTCCCGTACGCCTCCGCCACCAGGCCTCCTCGGGGGTGTGTGATGACCGACCCACGCCGCGCGACCCCGCGGGTCGACGCCGTGCTCGCCGATCCGCGGCTGGTCGGGGCCGTCGAGCGGCTCGGTCCCGCGCTGGTCCGGGCCGCCGTCGCCCGCGCCCTCGACGAGGTCCGGTCCGGCCGGCTGCCGGCCGAGGCGGCCGCCGACGCGGCGGTCGCCGTCCTGCCGGCGTCCGCCTCGACGCTGCGCCGGGTGCTCAACGCCACCGGCGTCATCGTGCACACCAACCTCGGGCGTTCGGCGCTCTCCCCGGCCGCGATCGCCGCGGTCTCGGCCGCGGCCGGTTACACGGACGTCGAGTTCGACCTGGCAGCCGGCGTACGCGCGCGGCGCGGTGCCGAGGTCCTCGGCGCGCTGCGGGCGGCGGTGCCCGGCGCCGAGGCCGTGCACGTCGTCAACAACAACGCCGCCGCGCTCGCGCTGACCGTGTTCGCGCTGGCCGCCGGGCGCGAGGTGGTGGTCAGCCGGGGTGAGTTGATCGAGATCGGCGACGGTTTCCGCATCCCGGAGCTGCTCACCGCCGCCGGCGCGGTGCTCCGCGAGGTCGGCACCACCAACCGGACCCGGCTGGCCGACTACACCGCGGCGATCGGCCCGCAGACGGCGTTGGTGCTGCGGCTGCACCCCTCGAACTATCGCGTCACCGGGTTCACCGCCGCACCGACGCTGGCCGAGCTGGTGAGCCTGGACGTGCCGGTCGTCTACGACATCGGTTCCGGGCTGCTCGCGCCCGAGCCGCTGCTGCCCGACGAGCCGGACGCCGCCTCGGCGCTGGCCGACGGCGCGGCGCTGGTCACCGCGAGCGCGGACAAGCTGCTCGGCGGGCCGCAGGCCGGGCTGGTGTTCGGCCGCGCCGACCTGGTCACCCGCATGGCCCGGCACCCGCTGGCCCGCGCGCTGCGGGTCGACAAGCTGACGTTGGCCGCGCTCGAGGCGACGGTGCGGGGGCCGCTGCCGCCGACCACGGCGGCGTTGCGCGCGCCGGTGACCGCGCTGCGCGAACGGGCGCGGCGGCTGGCGGCGGCGCTGACGGACGGCGGGGTGGACGCCGAGGTGGTGGACACCGGCTCCACGGTCGGTGGCGGCGGCGCGCCCGGGGTGGTGCTGCCGAGTGTGGCGCTGAGCCTGCCGACCGCGTACGCGGCGCTGCTGCGCCAGGGCGACCCGCCCGTGGTCGGCCGGGTCTCGGCGGGCCGGTGCCTGCTGGACCTGCGCACCGTCGCGCCGCAGGAGGACGAGGACCTGCTCGGCGCGGTCCGGTCGGCGGCGAAGCAGACGTAGCAGCGCCCGCCCAGGGCCGGGCGGGCGCTCGCAAGAGCTCAGGCCGCCGGCGGGTGGCCGCCGTCGCCGTCGACGACCTCGTCCGGCTTCCCGTCCTCGTCGAGGTCGACCATCGTGATGTCGACCTCGCCGTCACCGTCGGTGTCGAACTGGAAGAGGTCGGGCTTGCCGTCGCCGTCGGTGTCGACCACCCACACGTCGGTCTTGCCGTCGTTGTTGGCGTCGGCCGTCATCAGCTCGACGTGTTGATCGCCGCGGGTCTCGACGACCTCTTCGGACTCGCTCATCGGATCTCCTCGCGTGCGGGGGTGCTGGTTGTGTTCGGGCACAACCTACGGCCACCCGGCCCCGGCCGCGACTCGACGCTCAATTGCTGACGTAGAGACTTGTGCGTGCCGTATCCGGCAGGCCGTCGAAGTTCGTGTCGCGGACCCACGTGTCCGTGCGGCCGTCGAAGTCCGTGTCGGCCGCGAGCGCGTCCACGCGGCCGTCGTTGTTGATGTCGCTCGCCACCGCGTCGGTGCGGCCGTCGCCGTTGGCGTCGTGCAGCAGCTGGTCGGCCAGGCCGTCCTCGTCGTAGTCGCGCATCGTCGTGTCGAGCCGGCCGTCACCGTCAC